>JAZGGS010000102.1:0-2620 GCA_036480595.1 Ignavibacteriaceae bacterium | reverse complement strand
AGAGATACTAACTAAGAATGGTTTTAATGCAAAAAATGTTTTGGGCGGAATGACTGAATACCGTGCTGCCGATAATAGTGAGGAATAAAATTAAAACTAAGCAAACTAGTTCCTTGGTTCTTTCTTTTGCAGATAGGTGGTTGTTAATTCTAACCAAAACGCACCAATTGTGTTGTTTATAATTGCAATGTTTTAATTATTAAATGCCAGAAAAAGAAAAAATAAAAATTAAGAAGAAGAAAAAGAGAATTCCTCTTCCAAAGAAACCACCCAAAGTGGAAGAGGATAAAAAAACTTACAACAGGAAGAAAGAAAAAGTTAAAACACGTAAGCAAATTTCGGAGCGAAAAAACTAAAACTTCAAAACATTAAATCGAAGAAATTTATCCCACCCATTTTTCACTAGGCTAATTCAAATCTAAACAGCCTGCAAATTTCATTTCTGGCACGGTATTAGTAAGGAAATATTTAAAATTAACTTAAAATATGATGAATATTTTGTTAAATCCTTAAATAAATAAGGAAAATTTATAATATCACCTAAAATATATTTGTTCTGAATGTGACATTATTATATATTTGAGACAATATTTAATTATTACTTAAGTAAAAAAGGTAAAATATGTTAGATGATTTAGATAATAAGATATTAGAAACACTTCAGCTAAAAGGCAGAACAAAGAGAAATGAACTTGCAGAATTGGTTGGGCTTTCTGTTCCTTCTGTAAGTGAACGGCTTAAAAAGCTTGAAGAAAGCGGAATTATTGAAGGATATTTCGCAAAAGTGAATCGTCACGCATTTGGATTGGATATACTTGCTTTTATTTACGTGATTATGGAATCATCAAAGCATTACAAAGATTTGATTAAAAAAGTTGAGAAACACCGGCAGATACTTGAGTGCCATTCCGTTTTAGGTGAAGGTTCTCACTTATTAAAAGTTCTGGTTAGAAACACTGAAGCACTTGAAAAACTACTTAGTGAAATTCAAACTTGGCCCGGTGTGACCGCAACTAAAACTACATTTGTACTTTCAACAATTAAAGAAACTACAGCAATTAATATATAATTAAAAATTAAAAGGATGTTACAATGGCAAAAGCACCAACAGCAGTAGATAAAGTTTTAAACTTTATCAAAACCAATAAGATCAAATTCATTGATTTAAAGTTTATGGACTTCCCCGGGCAATGGCAGCATTTTACTGTACCAGACAGCCAGTTCGATAAAAACTCGTTTGTTGATGGTTTTGGTTTCGATGGTTCTTCAATGCGTGGCTGGAAGAGGATTGATGAGAGTGATATGTTAATCATTCCAGATCCTGAAACAATGTTTGTTGATCCATTTATTGAAGCACCTACAATAAGTTTAATCTGTGATGTTTACGAACCTGCAACAAAAGAAAAATATACACGCTGCCCCAGGAACATTGCACAAAAAGCAACAGCACATCTTAAAACAACAGGGATTGCTGATACCGTATACTTTGGTCAGGAAGCAGAATTTTTTGTGTTCGATGATGTGCAGTTTGATTCACAGCCAAACAGTAGCTTTTACTTCGTAGATTCGGTTGAGGGAAGATGGAACACCGGCAGAGAAGAAAATCCGAACCTTGGATACAAACCACGTTATAAAGAAGGTTACTTCCCGGTTCCTCCAACAGATTCCTTAAATGATCTGAGGAATGAAATGGTATTGAATCTTATTGATTGCGGGATTGATGTTGAAGCCCAGCATCACGAAGTTGCAAGCGGCGGGCAGTGCGAAATTGATCTTCGTTTTGCCCCACTTGTTAAAGCTTCGGATGACCTGCTGATGTTTAAATACATTGTAAAAAACACAGCCCGTCAGAACAAAAAATCAGTTACTTACATGCCAAAACCTATCCAGGGAGATAACGGCAGCGGAATGCATGTTCATACAAGTTTGTGGAAAAAAGGTAAACCGTTATTTGCAGGATCAGGTTATGCGGGATTAAGCGAAATGGCGTTATACTTTATCGGTGGGATTTTAAAGCACGCAGCATCTTTATTAGCGTTTACAAATCCAACAACAAATTCATATAAAAGATTAGTCCCGGGTTTTGAAGCACCTGTAAACCTTGCTTATTCGCAGCGTAACAGGAGTGCCGCTATCAGAATTCCAATGTATTCTGCAAATCCAAAATCAAAAAGATTGGAGTTCAGATGCCCCGATCCTTCGGCAAATCCATACTTTGCATTCTCTGCAATTCTTATGGCAGGGTTGGATGGCATAATAAACAGGATTGATCCGGGTGAGCCGCTTGATAAGGATATTTATGATATGGATCCCGAGGAGTTAAAAGATGTACCTTCAACACCGGGCAGCTTAGAGGATGCACTAAAAGCATTGGCTGATGACCATGAATATTTACTTAAAGGTGATGTGTTTACTGAAGATGTGATTGAAACCTGGATAAATTATAAAATGGATAGAGAAGTAAAACCAATGGCTTTGCAGCCGCACCCGTTTGAGTTTGGTTTGTATTATGATGTTTAAATAAAAGATTTGCCCATAAAGTGCTAGTCACTTTTAAAGTAACTGGCACTTTAATCAAACTTCCGCTATCCACCCCTTCCAAACATCAGGTTGGTAACCA
>JAZGGS010000101.1:0-9773 GCA_036480595.1 Ignavibacteriaceae bacterium | reverse complement strand
AATGAATATTTATACTGTGTATCGTGCATTTATAGATTTTTATTTTAGCAGATTAGGAAAAACTGACCATAACAACTTTCAGAGTAGCTAAATGAATATTGGTATTGATGCACGCCTATTAAGCGGTAGGATGACAGGAATAAGTAGATATCTCAGGAATATTCTTGAATACCTCCCATCTTTTGATTTTAATAATAAGTACTATTTATTTACGGATTCTGAAATTACACCTTTAAATAATTTTTATTCCGTTATATCCGCAAAGAAAAAAAAACTTCCGAGACAGATTTACTCACATTATTGGCTAAACTATATTCTTCCTAAATATTTGTCTGAAAATAAAATTGATATTTTTTTTACACCCTATTTGCTGGTTCCTTTATCAAAAAGTTTATGCAAAAATGTAATTGTAATTCATGATTCAATGCCAAAGGCATGTGAACAATATTATTCTTTTCACTATAAAAAATATTTAGAATTAATATTGCCAGGTTCAATTAGAAGGAGTGATGCAATTATTACCGACTCGAAATCCGCAATGCACGATATTATTAAGTACAATGGTGTCTCACCTGAAAAGATCAATTATATGCATCTATGGACCAATGAAAATTACAAAGTGAGAAATTTTAGTAACGAAGAAAAAAAAATATTACTCAGCAAATACAACCTTCCGGAAAAATATATTTTATATGTTGGAGCAATTGAAGAAAGAAAAAATATTAAAGGATTATTAAAAATATCTGATATTCTCCATTCTAAAGGAAATGATATTAAGTTTGTACTGATAGGAAAGGGAGGATTTGGACATAAGCGATTATTTAATGAAATTAACAATAGAAAAGATAGAGTTATACATCAAAATTCTATTGATGAAGAAGACCTGCCTTTAGTATACAATCTTGCTAAAATATTTTTGTTCCCATCATATTACGAAGGATTTGGATTGCCTCCTTTAGAAGCTATGAAAAGCGGAATTCCTATCTTAACATCTGATAACTCCTCCTTACCCGAAGTTGTCGGAAACGGTGGTTTAATGTATGATGCTGATGATAATGAGTCTTTCGTAACAAATATAATAAACTTGCTGAAGGATGATGAATTATATAGAAATATGAGTAAAAGAGCCCTTAACCAGGCAAAAAAGTTTACAGCCCAAAGACAATTACCAAAGCTTATTGAAATCTTTAACAAAACAATTGTTTCGTAGATATTCTATTATATATTGCCCAGTCAATTATTTGCTACTTGAAAAATACTGAGGTATGCTTTATCTTTTTCAAAAGCATTTTGGTTTTATTAGACTTTTTTTACTTCGTGTAATTATCCTTCAGAGATTCACTCTTAGGCTTTTAATTAGTTTACTAGAAAAAGTATTTAAATCAGACAAAGGGATTAAACAACAAATATATTACACAAAAAAGATAATTATGTTAAGTTTTAAAAATGATTTCGATTGGAGAAAATGAAATGAATATTGCGTTTATAAATCCCCCTTTTCATCCTAAATATTCTCGTGGCTCCCGTAGCCCGGCTGTTACAAAAAGCGGAACTGTGTATTATCCAATCTGGTTGGCACTTGCAGCCGGTTATGCTGAAAAAAAAGGACACAATATAATTCTGATTGATTCACCTGCAGAAGTTATTGATCTTAAAGAAACTATCAGCAGACTGAAAAGTTTTAATCCACACTTGGTAGTAGTTGAAACCAGTACTGGAAGTATTTCAGCCGATATAAACTTCATTGAAAACATAAAAGTAGAATTTCCTGATGTATATACTTGTTTAGTGGGCAATCACGTTACTGCTCTTCATAAAGAAACACTTGAACAATGTCCAATTACGGATTCGGTTGCACGAAATGAATACGAAGAAACAATAGTTGATTTAGCTGAAACTCTTACGAATGGACAGGATTTATGTAAAGTTCAATCGTTAACGTGGAGGAATGGTGAAGAAATAAATATTAATGAACAAAGACGTAAACTGGAAAATCTAGATAATATGCCGTTTGCAAGTGAAATATTTAAAAGATTTTGTAATCCACTAGACTACTTTTTCTCTGCAGGAAGATATCCACAAATGATGGTTTATACTGGAAGGGGATGCCCTTATCTTTGCACCTTCTGTGTATACCCTCAGAATTTTTACGGCCACAACTACCGTCATCGCTCTGCAGAGAGCATAGCTGTTGAATTTAAATACATCGAAGAAAACTTTCCGGAAGTTGTAGAACTGACTATTGAAGATGATACTTTTACTGTGTATAAAAAACATACAATCGAAGTATGTAAAAAATTAATCGAGCAGAATAATAAATTGACCTGGACTTGTAACGTTAGAGCAGATTTAGATGAAGAGACAATGTGCTGGATGAAAAAGGCAGGGTGTCGTCTTGTAATTGTTGGCTTTGAAAGCGGTTCCAATGAGATATTAAAATTGATGAAGAAAGGTGTTCGGGTTGAACAATTTACAGCGGCTAAAAATGCAAAAAAAACAGGGTTGTTAATCCATGCCTGCTATATGATGGGAAATCGTGGAGAAACAATTTCCACTATGAATGAAACGCTTGAATTAGCTAAAAAGTTGAATACAGATACTGCTCAGTTCTTTCCTCTAATGGTATATCCCGGAACTGAAGCATACGATTGGGCAAAAACAGAAGGGTTAATTACGGCAAGTTCTTTTGGTGAATGGCTTACACCTGAAGGATTACATAATACAGTAGTTGGAACACATGATCTTTCTCCGCCAGAGATAGTTGATTTTTGTAACTTTGCAAGAAGAGAATATTACTTGCGCCCGGCATATTTTTTAGTTAAACTGAAAACTATTGTCAGACATCCTTCTGAACTTAAAAGAACTATCAAAGCATTTTTAACATTCTATAAGCATCTGTTTAATAAAAATGCCAAAAAGAATAAAAGGAAATTTAAGGGAAAAATTGCTGTTGATAAAAATAAAAGCTCTAATACAAATATACCGGATATAGATCTTCAAAATTCCGAAACTACCCTTCTTGAGCAAACCAAGAGATAATTTCTAACTCTACTACTAGAAACGATATTCATATCAGATAAATTCTTTTAGCTTACATATAATAAAGATAACCTTCAGGGGAATTTGCTCAACCGACTGATTTAAATACAATCTTAGACAATGATTAATAATTAATTTAACTTGCTTATATTTTAACTTCTAAAATTACCTTAATGTTTAAATATAAGTGAATATGGAAATAGCAATCATATTTGTTTTCTGGTTCCTGGTATATTTACCGTTTCATGTGTACTTATTATATCCTTTATCAATGGGAATTATTTCCCACTTTAAGCGTAAAGATAAGTCACTACGGAGCAATGGACTACCATCAGTATCAGTTATTATTTCCGCTTATAATGAAGAAAAAGTAATTGAGAATCGGGTTCTTAACATTGCAGAATCGGATTGCAATTTTGATGAGCTGGAAGTTTTGATAGGATCCGATGGTTCAACGGACAGGACAAATTGGATATTGCTAGAATTAGAGAAAAAGTTTTCCTGGCTGACGGTTTTTATTTTTGAAAAGCAAAGAGGAAAATCTGCTGTAGTAAATGATTTGGTAACCAAATCTAAAAATCAAATACTTGTATTTACCGATGCTAACACTATTTTTTCAGAAAATGCACTTTTATTATTAGTGAAAGACTATGAAGATTTAAATATTGGAGGCGTGTGCGGAAGATTGATTTTATCAGAACCGGAAAATAATTTTAACAGAAGCAATAGGGAAAAAGCTTATTGGGATTACGAAACATTACTAAAGAAATTCGAAGGTAAACTGGGGGTGTTAATCAGTTCAAATGGCGGAATTTACTCTGTGAGAAAAAATCTGTTCGAACGAATACCGACTGATAAAGCTGTAACTGATGATCTTTACACTACGATGGCTGTCCTTAGCAAGGGATATAAATTCTCGTACCACTATCATGCAGATGCATCAGAAGAAGTCTCAAGAAATTTGAGGTCAGAATTTAAAAGAAAAATAAGGTTTGCAGCTACAAATTTCCAAACACTGTCATTCTTCAAAAAACTACTTTTCTCGAGAAATGTACTTCTATCATATACATTCTGGTCACATAAAGTTTTTAGATGGTATATGCCTTTTATATTATTACTAATATTATTAAGTAATATTTATTTGTTAAATTCGGATACATTGTACTTAGTAACTTTTTATCTGCAAGTATTATTTTACTTCCTTACTTTAATAGGTCTTCTTTTTGCAGTTTATAACATCAGAATTCCTATTATATCTTTATTCTCTTTTTTTAGTATAACAAATTTAGCCCTTGCAATAGGGTGGATTAAATATATACTGGGCAAGCATAGTGCACAATGGCAATCTACACCAAGATAAATAATAATTGAACAAGAAAACCGAAAAAATAATAATCCTTCTTTCCGATTTCATCACCATCAACCTTGCCTGGCTGTTATACCGCTATATACGAGTTGAAACCGGATGGTTTGAACTTTTAGTGAAGCCAGAAGTGTATCTGCCAATGGTACTGGTTTATATTTACTGGCTGCTGGTTTTTACTTTCGTAGGAATGTACCGCACCTGGTTTGCTTCTTCACGCTTCGATGAAATATCGACACTCTTTAAATCTACTTTTGTTGGCATATTTATTTTATTCATGATCATATTTATTAGTGATTATATTGAGGGGTACGAATCCAGCCTTAGAATACTGATATTAATTTACTGGATTTTGTTATTTGTATCAACAACCTTCGGCAGGTTGTTCATCCGGAGTTTGCAGCGTACGCTTCTTATAAAAGGTATTGGCAGAAAATGCGCGGTTATTGTTGGGTTCAATCCTAAAGCTAACGAAGTACATAACCAGATTCTTGAGCACCCTGCGCTGGGTATTGATGTTGAAGCTTATATTGCAGTTAACCCGGCTAACATTGGTAAATCATATAAAAATATTAAAGTCCGCGGCGCAGTGGATCAGCTTCTGGATATTGTTATTAAATCTCATTCAACTGAAGTGATAATTGCACTGGAAAAAGAAGATCACAACTTGCTTGTAGAAGTTATATCAAGACTGGAGTATAAAGGGATCGGGCTTAAAATAGTTCCCGATCTTTATGAAATACTTAGCGGGCAAGCTCGTACTTCACAGATTTACGGTATCCCGCTTATCGATATTATGCCGGAGCTTATGCCCGAGTGGGAGAAAAAACTTAAACGAATAATTGATGTGCTGGTATCTTTTACTATCCTTATTATCAATCTTCCGGTAAGTTTAATTACTGCAATTGCAATAAAGCTTGATAGTAAAGGTCCTGTTTTCTTCGGGCAGAAAAGAAGCGGTGTTAATGGTTCTTCCTTCAAGATGCTTAAGTTCAGATCGATGTTTGAAGATGCAGAAAAACATACTGGTCCTGTTTGGTCTCAGAAAAATGATCCGCGCGTTACAAGAGTTGGTAAAGTTATAAGAAGATTAAGGATTGATGAAATTCCACAAATGTACAACGTGCTTAAAGGGGAAATGAGTTTGGTTGGTCCCAGACCGGAGCGCCCGTTCTTTATTGAGAAATTATCTGAAGAGATTCCGTATTACAAAAGAAGATTAAAAGTAAGACCCGGAATTACCGGCTGGGCGCAGGTTAAACATAAGTATGATGAAGATATTGAAGACGTTAAAGTTAAATTAAGATATGATCTTTTCTATATTGAAAACATGTCGATTAGAATGGACTTCAAAATATTGATAAGAACAATGTATGTTGTTATATTCGGAAAAGGGCATTATAGTTAATCTGGGTTTAAATTAAAATATTCAATCGAAATATGGCCGAAAAAAAATCTATTGTTATTATTCCAACCTTTAACGAAATGGAGAACATACCTAAACTTATTCCGGAAGTTCTTTCTAAAGATGAAGGTATTGAAATTCTTGTAGTTGATGACAGCTCACCTGATGGTACTGCGGCTTATGTGGAAAACCTAATGCAGGGGAACGACAAGATCCATCTTATAAAGCGGGATTATAAAATGGGGCTGGGAACTGCTTACATAACAGGTTTTAAATATGCGCTAGAGCGTAGCTTCGATTATATTTTTGAAATGGATGCTGATTTTTCCCACGATCCGAAAGAGATAGTAATTTTTTTAAATGAAATTAAAAATTACGATCTCGTCCTTGGCAGCAGGTATGTAAGCGGGGTAAACGTTGTTAACTGGCCAATGCACAGGTTAATATTAAGCTATTCTGCAAATATTTATACAAAAATAATTACCGGGCTGCACGTTAAAGATGCAACCGGCGGTTATAAATGTTTTAGAAGAGAAGTGCTTGAAGCAATAAACCTGGATGAAATAAAATCTAATGGTTATGCATTCCAGATTGAAATGACATTTAAAGCATGGAAAAAAGGATTTAAGATTAAAGAAATTCCCATCATTTTTATCGATCGTGTTAAAGGAAGCTCTAAGATGTCTAAAAAAATTGTACGCGAAGCAGTTATGAGAGTTTGGAAACTTAGAATAAGAAACATGCTCGGGATACTTAAATAGGTGATCAATTGGATCTTTCGATAATAATAGTAAACTATAATGTAAAAGAATTTCTTCAGAATTTACTTCACTCAATTGATAAAGCTTCACAAAATCTTGCCAGCGAAATAATAGTTGTGGATAATGCTTCTGATGACGGAAGCATTGAACTGCTGAAATCAAAGTTTCCTTCGGTTAAATTAATTGAAAACAAAACCAACCTCGGTTTTGGCAAAGCAAATAACCAGGCGTTAAAGATAGCTGAAGGTAAATATATTCTTTTAATAAATCCCGATACAGTAGTAAGTGAAGATACTATTAAAAAGCTGATTGAATTTTTAGAAGAACAAAAAGATGCAGGTTTAGCAGGTTGTAAAATTCTCAACCCCGATGGATCACTACAACTGGCTTGCAGACGAAGTTTTCCCGGTCCCTGGACATCCTTCTGTAAAGTTACCGGACTGAGCAACCTTTTTCCTAACAGAAAAATGTTTGCACGTTACAATCTTACTTATTTAAATGAAAACCAGACTTACGAAGTTGATGCTATCTCAGGTTCATTTATGATGCTGAAAAGAGAAGTTTATGAAAAGTTGGGCGGTTTTGATGAACAGTTTTTTATGTATGGCGAAGATCTCGATCTCTGTTACAGGATACAAAAAGCAGGGTACAAAGTATTTTACGTGCATACAACACAGGTAATACATTATAAGGGAGAAAGCACTAAGCGAAGCAGTATGGACGAAACGAAAGTTTTTTACAATGCAATGCATCTTTTTGTGAAAAAACATTTATCCGGTTCATTCCTTGTTGAAATTATTTTAAGATCGGCAATAGGATTTAGAAAGTTGTTCGCATTTCTGGGCAAACGTAAACTTATCTTCTTTTCTATTTTCCTGGATTTTATTTTCTTCAATATCTCGTTATTCATCGCAGAAAAAATATACATGGGAATGACTACCTGGGAGGGCTTTAATAAACCTGATTACCTGGTTATTTATACAATCCCAGCACTGGTTCATATTATTGCAGCATCCTTAATTGGTGTTTATAAAAAGGAAGTGTTTTCCGTTCTACGAAATTTTGGTTCAATTATTTTTAGTTTTATCATACTTACATCAATAACATTTTTCTTTAAAGAATACGCGTACAGCCGTGCGGTTGTAGTATTATCCTACTTCCTGCTTTTTATTATTTTAACAGGGTGGAGGGTGGTTCTAAAACTCTTCTTTAAAGTTGGAGTAAAGTTAGACGGCACAATTAATAAGCGAACACTGGTTGTAGGAACCGATGATCACGCAGTGGAGATAGTAAAAAAATTAAAAGAACAGAAAAAAGATATTTATAATTTTATCGGGTTTATCGGTAAATCACAATCCGATATAGGTAAAAATCTGGAAGGATTTGAAGTTGCAGGAAGCTTACAAAATTTTGGAAAGGTTATTAAGGAAAAACAAATTAATGAAGTTATCTTTTCATCGCAGGATTTGTCCTACGGCGAAATGATGACACTTGTGTCAGCAAGCCCTTATAACAGTGTGGAGTTTAAGATAAGCGGAGATGATTTAAGTTATGCTGTTGGTAAAACTTCTGTTTCAATGCTTGATGATATTCCCTTAATTGAATTACATTATAATGTTTCCAATCCCCGGTTAAAAGCTATTAAATATCTCTTCGATTATTTGCTGGCAGTTCCGGTTTTGTTTTTGATTTATCCTTTTATATATTTCTCATCAAAGCTAAGTAAAAAGGAATCTGCTTTTAATAAATTTATTCTTGGAGTACCTTCTGTTTTAAGCGGAAAATGCAGCTTTGTAGGTCCAAAATCAACAAACAACAACTCAGGTATGTTCATTGGTAAAACAGGTTTAACAGGATTTTGGTACATTGATGATGAAGAAAATGAAGCCAATGATAAACTAGATATTTACTACGCAAAAAACCAGAACATCTGGCTGGACCTGGAAATTCTTGGCAAAACATTAAATAAAATGTGGAGTAATAAAGAGAAGTAATGGGTAAAACTATTTTAGATTTTGAAAAACCGATATTTGAACTGGAGGAAAAACTTTTAGAGATGCGGAAATCTTCCGACGGGTTGGATATTGGTAAAGAGATTGCAAGAATTGAAGGAAAAGTTGCCCAGCTTAAAGAAGAGCTTTATAAGGGCTTGACCAGGTGGCAGCATGTGCAGCTTGCAAGGCATCCTGACAGACCTTATACCCTGGATTTTATTAATCTGATGACTACCGATTTTGTTGAACTACATGGGGATAGGCACTTTGGTGATGACAAAGCAATAGTGGGCGGCTTTGCAAAGCTGGATGAATATAAGGTTATGCTTATCGGGCATCAAAAAGGAAGAGACACAAAATCGAATGTGTACCGCAATTTTGGAATGGCAAATCCCGAGGGCTACCGCAAAGCCCTGCGATTGATGAAGCTTGCAGAAAAATTTAACAAACCTGTTATAACAATGCTGGATACACCTGGTGCGTACCCCGGCCTGGAAGCCGAAGAACGCGGACAGGCAGAAGCAATTGCAAAAAACCTGTTTGAAATGAGTAAGCTTAAAGTTCCTATAATTGTAGTTATAATTGGTGAAGGAGCAAGCGGCGGTGCACTGGGGATTGGTATTGGCGACAGAATCCTGATGCTTGAAAATTGCTGGTACTCGGTTATAAGTCCTGAATCCTGTTCAAGTATTTTGTGGAGAAGCTGGGAATTTAAAGAACAAGCAGCTGAAGCCTTAAAACTTACCGCACCCGATTTGCTTGAACAGAAGATAATTGACAGGATAATTCCTGAACCGATTGGAGGTGCACATAAAGAACACCAAGCTGCAGCTAAAATTCTTAAAGATGCAATTAAAGAGGAACTGGCGCAATTAGTTAAGATTAAACCGGAAAAACTTATTGAGAACCGTTTGGAAAAATTTGGTAAGATGGGAGCTTTTAGTGAATAATTGATAATAATGATCTCTCGTTTTTATTCACTTAAAAAGTAAACAAAATTAAATCCCGATATATCGGGATTTTTTATTCATTAATTTCTAAAACAAAAACTGCTTCAGTTAACTTATGTTAATCCATAAAACTCATTTACGTGTGCGTTATGCTGAAACCGACCAGATGCATTATGCTTATTACGGAAAATACCTTGAGTACTTTGAAGTTGGAAGAGCTGAGATGATGCGTAAACATGGTTTAACTTATAAACAAATTGA
>JAZGGS010000100.1:0-2883 GCA_036480595.1 Ignavibacteriaceae bacterium | reverse complement strand
CGGTAAAAAGAAATATTGCTTCACGAAGTATAGGCGTTTTAACGATTGCATTTTTTATCCTCTGCCTGTCTTCAGCATCAATTCCATCTTCAAATGTTAAAACATCTTTCCAGCCGTATTCCTCACCGGTTTCAACATCCACAGCAAATTTTTGGTTTTTCCCAAGCCATTCTCTTAATCCGTTACGCAGGTTCGTAAGTGTTTTTCCAGCTTCTACTCTTACTTCGGGTGTTTTGTCAAAAACCGAAAATCTTATTACAAATCTTCTTATCCTTTGAAATGTAACCGGGTGCCGCATCCCGTAAACTGTTATTAGATGAAAAAATGATTCGAGTGACGAGATGCTTTGCAAAAGCTTATCAACCGGCTGCTCAACAAGGTTTTTAATTGATGTCTCAATTACATCAAGGTTTTCATCACCTTTACTTTTATCCACAGCAAAATTTATAACCTTTTCATCAAGCAGCTCCTTATCAAACCGGGTAAAGTTTAAAAATATTTCGCTGAACTGCTGCCGGTTTACATTGCTTATTGCGGCTTTAAATATCTCCCTGCGTATTTCTATTACCCCGGTAATGTTTGGGCGTGAAACGAGTGCAAGTGTTAATTTATAAAGATGATTTGTTTCATCGGAAAGAATTTTCTCAATGTACGATAATGCATGTTTACAATCTTTAATATTTTCTGTTTGGATAAGCATATAAGCAGCGTGTAATGCTTCAAGCGAAACTTCTGCTGCCGATATTTTTTTACCAAGTGAAGTTCTATCATTTTCACTAATAATTACTTCTTTGGAACGGGAATAAAACTTTAAATGTTCTGATATGTTTTGCGACCTGTACCACTGTATAATTGATTTGCCTGTAAACTCTACAACCTCCTTATTTCCTATCCAGAGTTGGGGATTTGTAAGGAGTGATTGCATATCAATATATGGAGAGTCTGATTTATAATTATAACTGCCTATGCGGAAAATGTTTTTACTTTTCTGTTCCGGATTTAATTTCAAAGATAAATTAAGTTTAGTAATTGAGATCCCGCCTTCATCAGCAATTATATCCCTGCTAAGACATCCCTTTTCTCTAAGGAACCAGTTTGGAATGCGCACCTCGGTTTTGTTAACAAAAATACTTGTATGATCCTGCGTGTACATCGACTCAATAATATCGTTAAAGTTTTTTTCGATTACTCTTCTCTTATAAGTTCCCTTTGGTGTAAGCTCACCCTGCTCATTGGAAAATGGTCTATCTATAATTCTAAAATCGAGGATCCTTTCGAAAGGGGCGAGGAATTTATTTATAGTAACTATTACGGAAGAAAAATATTCCTGCTTTTGCTGTTCATCCATACCGGGCACAGGCGATTCATCCTCCTGGTAGTTTGGATAAAGAAGCACCGTGTTAAACGGTTTATGATCGCCCACAAGAAAAATCTGTTTTAAGTTTTTAAAATCTCTAAAGAAGTTTTCAATTTTTTGCGGGGCAATGGTTTCCCCTTTAATGTTTTTATAGATTTCTTTTTTCCTGTCAACAATCTCTATAAAACCGTCTTCATCCATTTTCATAATATCGCCAGAAGGAAGCCAGTCATCCTTAAGAAACACTTCTTCCCTGCTGCTTCCAAAGTAGCCCATCATTACATAAGCCCCTTTGATTAATATTTCTCCGTCATTACCTAAATTTATCTGAATACCGGGAAGCGCTTTGCCAAGTGAGTTTGATTTATACTTTCCGGGCGGGGTCATAGTAATTCCACCTGTGGCTTCGGTCATCCCGAAGCCGCTCATCAACTCAACTCCGTAGCCCTGGAAAAACTGGAAAACATCCGGCGGAAGGTAACCAGCAGCAGATAACCCAAACTTCAAATTTCCACCGGTTGATTCTTTAACCGCTTCCTTAATTATTTGATGATCATCAACTTCAATATCAACACGGTTCGATATGTATTCATAAAGCTGCAGCCACTTTTTGGGAATGCTTATAAATAAAGAGGGTTTAAGCAACTTCATATTTAAGATCATCGTATTCAGGGATGGATTTTCCATGAAAGCATATTCTGCACCCCAGAAAACAGAGCCAATCATTTCCAGCCATCTGCCAAAAGTATGAAATAGCGGAAGAAAGGAAAGGAACCTGTCTGTATCACCAATTTCAGGTAGAGCCATAGCACGGCAAAAACGTTTGTAAATAATGTTCATGTGCGAAAACATTATTCCCTTCGGTTCGCCGGTTGTGCCGGATGTGTACATAATTGTTGCGAGCGAAATAGGTTTTACCTGTTCCAGCAGCTTTTCTGTAAGAGATTCATCTGCCTCTTTAGCCCCACTTAAAAATTCTTCAAAAGATATTACATAATCATCGGGGCTGCTTCCAATAAGCAGAATTATTTTCTTTAAATGATGAAGTTCATTCTTTACAGATTTTAATTTTGCAAGCTGTTTTTCGTCTTGCGCAATTACAACCGCAGCTTTAGTTTGATTAAGAATAAAACTTATATGTTCCGGTACCGAGTTAGCAGGAATCATTAAGTTTAACACTCCGCTTGTAAGACAGGCAATATCCAGCATTGCCATTTCCGGGCAGTTCTCTAGTAAGAAAGCCACTTTTCCGTTCTCTTCATTTTCACCTTTCAGCAGTGCATTAAATGAACGCGCATAATTATTAACGAGCTCTGCTGTTCTGCTCCAGCTTAAATCTGAAACAGTGTTCCCTTTAATAACCCTGAATAAAGGTTTGTTCCTGTAGTCTCTAACTCTTTGGTTAAATAAAGTGCGGATGGTGTAATTGCTGTGCAAGATCAAATCTTCGATCAGCTTTTCCCATCTCTCTTCCTCGTAAATTCTTTTAAGGAAGGAGGAGAAGCGGAACAGGTTAAGATATTCGT
>JAZGGS010000099.1:0-2971 GCA_036480595.1 Ignavibacteriaceae bacterium | reverse complement strand
CAAAAAGTCTTTTTAATTCTTATGTAAATAATGATGATATACTTTTTACCTTTAGCGAATTTACCCGCGTTATTAAAGAAATGAAAATGCATGCTATGTCGATGTGTTTATCATTGCTGAAGATAAGGGGAAATCAATTAGAGATGTCTTCTGCAGGAATGCCGCATGCATTATTGTATAGGCACAGTAATAAGGACATTGAAGAAATTGCGCTTAAGGGAATGCCTCTTGGTGCAGTAAGTGATTTTCCTTATCAAACGCAATCAACAGAGCTGTTTGTGGGTGACACCTTACTTTTATTAAGTGACGGTTTGCCAGAACTTTTTAACAAAGAGAAAGAGATGTTTGGTTATGAAAGAATCACGAAAGAATATGAAAAAATTGTAGGGCAAACTCCTGAAGAAATAATTGAACATATGAAATCTGCCGGCTTAGATTGGGTTGATGGTGCTGAACCGAATGACGACGTTACTTTCGTAGTGCTAAAAATGAAATGAAAAAGAAAGGAAGTCCCGACGAAGACGGATAAAAGTAAAGTGTTGATGAACTTTACATTGTAAATGTTATTTTTCTTAATTTTGGAGTATAAATATTCACTAACAATTACGTAGAGATTTACTATGGCACAGGATTTTCTTTGTCCGTATTGCAAAGGTAAACTTAAAGTAAAAGACTATATTGTTTTTTCAGTGAAGAATCACGAGGGGAAAAGGGGATTGCTCTTCCTCAGTTCAAAGTTGGGCGATTATAAAACAACAACCCATCCCTCTTTTAATGTTACTGAAGGTTCGCATAATGATTTTGTATGCCCCATCTGTCATTCAAACCTGGCAGCACTTGAGTTTAACGAGGACCTGGTAAAAGTGTTGATGCTTGATGAAAACAGTCGTGTTTATGAAGTCCTGTTTTCCGGCATAGGCGGTGAGCACTGCACTTATAAAATTAAAGATAGCGAGCTGGAAACATACGGGGAAGATTCAGAAAAATATCAAAACTTTTTTGGTGAAGGACCGCGTTTCTAAAGTTACTTGACTATAAAAATTGAAAATCACGTGGTAAATTTTCCTTCTGCCTCCTTTTTCGAAGAATGAAGAAATTTGAATATGATCTAGTTCTTAGTATAATTTAGTGTACTAATTAAATAAAAGACTAATTATTTTATGAAAAAAGTTTACAAAATTGTATTAATAATTTTTTTATCTCTAATATCTAATTCGCTATTTGGTTTTACCAGCCTGCCTCAAGATTCCTCGCAAACCAGTGAACCACTTTATGATAGCAAAGTACAATTAACTTTTGGTTTATTCCTATCGAGTATAAATTCCACTGCTCAATTAAATACGAACACAGGAAATTTTGGAACAATCATAAACCTTGAAACAGCTTTTAAATTACCGGATGCGCGAAATCTTTTCAGGCTCAATGGTCTTTACAGGTTCAATAACATGCACTCGGTTGAAGGTTATTATTATGCTCTGAATAGATCAGGTTCGAGTGTAACATTAGATTCATTAATTTTTGGAGATTTAACTATTAATATAAATTCCTCAGTTGATGCTTTCTTTAACGCCACATTGTTTGGAACTAAATATCGCTATTCCGTTCATAATGATGAATCTGTTGAAGCAGGATTTTCTGCCGGTTTAAGTTTTCTTGATATAAGCGTGGGACTTGCTGTTCAATTATTAAACCAGGAAAAATCGGATGAATATAATGACCTTTTATTTTTACCTGTTATCGGATTTTTCAACCGTATTAACATAACTGATAATTTAATCTTCCGAAGCAATGTAGATATGTTCGCACTTGATATAGAAAGATATGATGGCGTTCTATTCGATTTTGGGCTTTCACTAGAATATTTGTTCTTGCAAAGGTTTGCATTGGGAATATCATATAATGCATATACACTAGATGTACAATTTGATGCAAAAGAGAGTGGAAGATTAATATATTCACATAAGGGATTAATGTTTTTTGGAAAAGTTTTTTTATAGCCCACCCTAACGTTTGCCCTAACATTCTATTTATTTTATTTTAACTTATTTTCAAAGATTCTAGCTAACACCTCTCACAAAAATTTCCATTTAACTTTCCTAATTATTTTAAACACTATTTCGGTTTTGTAATTCAATCATCTATTAAATGCTGATCTCTGATAAGTGGGGAGCTGAAGCAATTTTTAAGAGAGGGGAATGATATGCCGTGGATATAGGTAGTAATGAGATTACAGGGATTTTATTTTTTTATCGTTAAGCACTTTCAAATAATTTCGATAAAAATATGATTTTAATAACAACAAATTAGTTGTAAGCAGGACTTAAAATAATTTAAATGTAGTTTATAAATCTTGATGTCTGTAATTAAGGACATAAACATATTTGGAAGGATTGATTATATAGATGCAACTATTAATACCGCACCAAATAAATAGAAAATTGTATACATATGTATAACAAATCTTCTACTAAAGAGGTTGTTATATTTAATAAGTCTATCATTGAAACCAAAGGAAAAATAAGTCAAAAGTATAAATCCAGACACCCAAAATATTGTTATTTGTGAAATATTTCCTCCCCCCAAACACTACTTGACCTGATGTTGCAAATTGAAGATTGTGTAATTATTTGCGGCATGAAAAGTAAGATTATCTCATAATGAGATTAATTTATATAGATACTTATCTACAAATTCGTTTTTAGAAACCGTTATTGTGTTTTGAATTTGTACCATTATGGCACTTTTTTTGCTGTTTTTTAGGGTTCCTATTACCGATTAAACTATTTCGTTAAGGTTAATAGGATTGTGTCATATTTTTTTAATTACCTCTTTAGTTAAAGAATGTCTGGTATACAAATGTTACTAGCGTTGGGTGCTGCTTTTTTATTGTCCATGACAATATTAATAACAAATAGTAACACACTTTTAACTGAAGATGTTTTATACGATTCAAATTTTGAGATTAGTGCAA
>JAZGGS010000098.1:0-7961 GCA_036480595.1 Ignavibacteriaceae bacterium | reverse complement strand
TTTGTGCATATATTCAGCAAATAATTCTTTACCGGTACCGGTTTCTCCTTCAATTAAAATATTTGAATCGGATATTGCAGCTTTGGTAGCAAGGTTAAGCACACGCTGCAACGGCGGGCTGTTACCAATTATTGTATCGGAGCTTTTTTTGCTAATTTCTTTTGTTAGTAACTCTGTTTTAACAATCAGCTCTTTATGTTCAACCGCCCTGTTTACAGTAAGGAGTAACTCATCAAACTCGTATGGTTTTGTTATAAAATCGTACGCACCGGTTTTAATGCATTCAATAGCTTTACGCATTTCTCCTTGTCCGGAAAGGATTATAACCTGGATGGTGGAGTTGTATTCTTTAACAAACTTTAATGCCTCCTCACCCTGCACCTCTTTCATATTAAGGTCAAGCAGAAGCACATCGTAGTGAGTTTCTTTTATTGCCTGAATTGCGTACTTGCCATCGTAAACAGTATCAACTGCAAACCCCTCTTCAAGTAACTGTTCCTTAAGTAAATAACATAGGGTTTCGTCGTCGTCGCAAATTAATATTTTTGAATTTTTTGTTGTCATTTTATTTATCCCTCTTTATTATTGCAAAAACCCTTAGTTTGGAATAGCTTCGCTTCTTATTTATATTTGCAGTTCTTATTTTTTCGGGCGCGTAGCTCAGTGGAAGAGCATCTGCCTTTTAAGCAGAGGGTCGATGGTTCGAACCCATCCGCGCTCACTCTATCTTCTTTATTTATAAGCACTTACTTAAAAAGTGTTTTCCCTTTCAACCGGTAATTTCTACACAAATCAAATTTTCAGCAAAACCAATAATAACACATTAATGTAAAAATTACAAGTTTATAATATCTTTGGCAAAGGTGTATTTCTGTTAATAATTCTTTTAAGAATTTAGTTTATTCCTTAGTTTTCAAACAGAATATTTTTTTTGCTTTTGCAATTAATTAAGATAGGACTTTAATGTGGGCGAGATAGTTTTTTGGACACTGGTAAGAACTGCGGTTACAATTCCCGGGCTTTGGATTCTTAAATCCGAAATAGATTTCAACTTGTGGATGCTTATATGCCTTGCTGCAGTTTATGTTATCATATTTCATCCTGCGCTTGTAAGCTACAGGTGGTTCGAAGAAAGAAATAAAAATGTTATAAGTTCTACATTATGTTCAAGCTGTAAACATTTTGATCCTTCAGCAGTGCTTTGCCTTAAGTACGATAAACATCCCACTGAAGATTATGTTCCTTGCGAAGGAGTAGACTGGGAACCCAAATGAAACATTTTAATCTTTTTAATATTTATAAACCTGTTATAGGAATGATTCATGTTTCTGCATTGCCAGGCACTCCAAACTATAAGGGAAGTGTTAAGCAAATTATTGAGCAGGCAAAAAGAGAAGCACTTATCTATAATGAAAACGGGATTGATGCAATTGCAATTGAAAACATGCACGATGTTCCTTATTTAAAAAGAAAAGTCGGACCAGAAATTACATCCCTGATGGGTGTAATTGGTTATGAAGTAAAAAGTTTAACTAAGCTACCATGTGGAATTCAGATTCTTGCAGGCGCAAACAAAGATGCACTTGCTGCAGCACATTCAGCCGGGTTGGATTTTGTGCGCGCTGAAGGATTTGTTTTTTCTCACGTTGCAGATGAAGGGATAATGGAATCTGATGCCGGGGGGCTGTTAAGATACAGAAAACAAATTGCCGCAGAAAACATTTTGATCTTTACCGATATAAAAAAGAAACACAGTTCACACTCAATTACTGCTGATATAGATATAATTGAAACCGCCAAAGCCGCAAAGTTTTTTCTAAGTGATGGAATAATAATTACAGGATCATCAACCGGTTACGAAGCTGATATGGATGAAGTAAAAAAAGTAAAAGATGAAATTAAGATTCCTGTAATTATTGGTTCGGGAATAACAGCAGAAAACATTATAAAATATTTACCCGTTGCCGATGCCTTTATTGTTGGTTCATCTTTAAAGAAAGAAGGCAATTGGATGAACGAAGTTGATGTAGAAAGAGTGAAAGAGTTTATGAAAAGAGTTAACGAACTGAAAGTAACTTTATAGAGGAAGAGATTACTATCGTCATTTAAACTTTTTACGCCAATAACAGGCACACATAATTTTCATTAAAACTTTTTATCTGCCAATCCAAAACCATCTAATAATTGAACCCCAGACATTATTAATAATCGGCAGCTATTCGCTCATCCCGGTAAAAATATTCCCCCCCGGCACTGTTTTGAAAGAAAACACACTTTCTGAAATACTAATTGATAAATAATGTAAGAATATTCCCTACAAGAAATTCAGAATATTGCCTATAACGCCCTTGCTCTTAATTTTATATTTTATGGCTCAAATGTAAAGCCATTGCAAATTCTGGACTAGCTTCAGTTATTTATTAATAATTGAGATTGAATCTATGAGAGTGGTTGTGGTAGATGATGCAATAGTTGTACGAGAGCGACTTATTAAAATGTTTTCGGAGATTCCTTCGTTGGCTATTGTAGGCGAAGCCGGTAATTCGTTCGAGGCACTAAACATAATTAAAGAAAAACACCCTGATGTTGTTGTACTGGATATTAAGATGCCGGGTGATTCAGGGATTGAGGTTCTTAGGAGGATTAAGAAAAAGAACTCCTCGATTATTGTAATCGTGCTAACTAATTATCCTCTTTCGCAATATAGGGCCAAGTGTTTTGAATACGGCGCCGATTACTTTTTTGATAAATCAGAAGAATATTCAAAAGTAACCGAAGTATTGAGAACCATTTCTGAGAGCAAAACTTGTTATTTCAATTGATTTATTAGCTTACCGTCTACAAATACTGAATCAGTTTTTACTGCGCGCACTTTTTTCTTCTCAGCTCGATGGGGAAAAAAATTTCACTCCAGCTGTAAAATAAACTGAAAAAAACATTCTAATTTGTTATATTGAGATGTATTAAAGGGAATACTCTGATGTCCTTGAGCAACAAAAGAAGATCTCAATTGACAGAAGAAGTAGAAGTGCTGCAAACCAGGCGGGTTAAGCATAAACAATTTGAAGCCCGGCTTTTTCTGGCAAATGGGATCCTGCAAGAAATAGGAGAGTTGTCTCGTCTTCGGTTTACAGGAATAGATGTATCTTTTGCTGAAGCCATTACCACACAATTATATCCAAGCTTAATATTCAGAATTTCACCAACTGCTAAGCATTTATCAGTTTTGAATAAACTATTAATGTTTCTTTGTTTAGGACTAATTATAACACTGATGACTGCTAAAATTTAGGAATAATTATTATGAATACTTTTAGAAACAAAATAACTTGAAGATAGATTAAAGGATACTTGATTTTGAACAGTGATCTAAAAAACACCTTAAGTTTATTACAGGAAAATCGCGGATTTGATTTCTCGGGCTATCGCACATCCATGCTTAATAGACGTATTCAAAAAAGAATAGCTACAACAAATTCCGCTAACCTGAATGAGTATGAAGAATATTTAGAACAAAACAATTCCGAACTTGATAAACTGATTGATGTGCTTACAATAATCGTCAGCAGATTTTTTCGTGATACATTTGCCTACGAATATATTGCCGATCATTTATTGCCCAAAATTATTTCAGTAAACAATTTTTCTAAAGATCAATCAGTGCGAATATGGTCCGCAGGATGCTGTACGGGAGAAGAACCCTATTCAATTGCTATGCTGATTAAAGAAATTGCTGAAGAAGAAAAACTAAAATTGAGCACAACCATTATCGCAACAGACATAGATAAAAAAGCCTTAGAGTTCGCAAAGAAAGCGGTTTATTCAACCGAAACAGTTAAGAGTCTTAAATACCGCTTATTGGAAAAATATTTTACTACACAAGGATATGTTTTTAAATTAAAATCTGAGATAAAACGAATGGTCAGGTTTTCCGAATATGATATGCTTCACAAAAATTCCTTCACTCCGCCGGAGGGTATTTACGGCGGTTTTGATATTGTCCTCTGCCGAAATTTACTCATTTATTTCAAATCTGATTTTCAGGAAATGGTCTTTAATAAATTATACCGTTCTTTAAATAATAATAGTGTTCTGTTTTTAGGTGAGGTAGAAGTACTCCCGGAAAAATTTAAAGGTAAATTTATTAGAACTACAAAACACTGTAAGACATATAAAAAAAGATGATTTTTTAAAAAATATTAAAGTGAAAAGCAAGAAGGGAGTTGTAGGTGAAAAATAACAATAGAACCAACGAAAAATTCTTAGATGAGATTGGCAAATTAAATGAAAAAATTGCCAAACTGGAAAAATATAAAACCGGGCACAAGCAGGCGGAGAAGTCGCTGGTTCAAGCAGCAGGGGATTGGCAAAAAACATTTGACGCTACAAACGATGTGATATGGATTCTCGATAAGGAACATCGTGTGTTACAGTCTAACAAGGCAGCAGAGAAGATTTTCCAGCAGCCTTGCGAGGAACTCATTGGTAAACATTGCTATGAAATCGTCCACGGCACCAAAGAGCCAATCCCCGAATGCCCATTTCTGCTGACGAAAAAAAGCCTGAAACGAGAGACAATGGAGTTGAATCTTGGCAAATTATGGTTTCAAGTAACGGTAGACCCGATTCTTGATGCAGAAAACCAATATACCGCTGTGGTCCACATCATTAGCGATATCACCGAGCGCAAACAGGCTGAAAAGGAATTAAGAGAGAGTGAAGAAAGGTTGAGGGCGATATTTGATTCGGCTGGAGATGGAATTGTAGAAACTGATATCAGCGGTAAAATCGTAAAAGTTAACAAGGCAGTATTACGAAGCTTTGGCTCAGATTCTGAAGAAGATTTTATTGGGAAAAGTTCCATTGATTTCATTGCCTCTTTTGATAAAACACGGGCATTTCAAGCTTACGAGAAGACGAACTCTGATTCGCAAGTGGTGGATTATGAATTTGTAGCCCTAAAAATTGACGGGACCCCCTTTCCTGTTCAAATACTGTCATCGGTGTTACGTAATGTTGATGGTAATCAAATTGGATTCGTTGGTGCTATAAGGGACATCACAGAGCGCAAGAAAGCAGAAAAAGAAGTTGAGAAGCAAAGATTATATTTTAAAGCACTATTTAATAGCTCACCGGACGCCATAGTTTCTGTGGATATGGATCATAATGTTGTTGATGTTAATCCGGAGTTTAATAACCTGTTTGGATTTTCAACCGATGAAGTTCTGGGTAAAAACCTTAATGAAATAATTGTGCCGAAGGATAAGCTTGAAGAAGCAGAGACAATTACCAAAAAAATTCTTAATGGTCAGATATTAAAAAAAGAATCGAAGCGATTTAGAAAAGACCGCTCTCTGATAGATGTTTTAATAAGCGCCGCCCCAGTTATTATTGATGGCAAACAGGCAGGAGGTTTGGGTATTTATGAGGACATCACAGAGCGCAAGCAGGTGGAGGAAGAATTGAAGAGAAGAAATAAAGAACTTCAAACATTCAACGATGTTGTTGTTAGCAGAGAATTAAAAATGATAGAATTAAAAAAGGAAATTAATGAACTGCTCGAAAAATCCGGTGAAAAACCAAAGTATCAATTACCGGTTTAATAACTCGGGTTCAGAGAATGGATGAAAGAAAGTTGAGATTATTGATAAATAATGGATTAAAACCCTGTTGTTTGTTCATATTAATTTATCCACGCCTTAAAAAGCGTGGCAATTTAATGAGTTGCCTTGAGTTTCAACCCGGGGATAAATGGAATCTAAAAAAGAAGTTGGGTTTTCCCAGAAGAATGTCTTTGGCACAATCCCAATTCATTCAGGAAATAAAATGAAAAAAGTTATTGCAGTTAGCACGGGAGAAATTACAACTACTAAGAAAGACACAATCTTGAAATCAAGTGCAATTGGTTCATGCGTTGTTATCGCAGCCTATGATACAAAAGAAAGGGTGGGTGCCCTGGCACATGTAATGGTTCCGGGAAAGGCACCAGAAGGGAAAAAACATCAAAAAGAGATATATGCTGCTGATGCTGTTGAGGAAATGATTAGCAGGATGATTCTTAGGGGAGCAAAGAAGGAAAATATTGAAATATGCATTGCGGGTGGAGCCAATGTACTTAAAAGAAATGATGATACAACTGGTTTGGATAATATTACTTCAGTTATCGAAATTCTAAAAAAAGAAAAAATAAAAATCAAAGTAAAATCTGTGGGAGGTACTGAAAGAAGAAGTATTTCATTAGATGTAGAAAACGGAAGTGTTTACTATTCAGTTGGAGATGGAATAGAAAAGCTATTGTGGAAAGCCACTTAAGAATTAATTAAAGAATGTATAAAGTCTCGAAAAGTGAAATTTATTTTCAAATCAAAACCAGAACACGATTCGTTCGAGGAGGATGAATGAATATGGTTAATAAATCAAGCAGTCGTCCGTGGAGAATTTTCATCCCTGTTATAATCGCCGGTTTCATTGTTGTACTTATTCTATTTTTTAGTTACAACAAAGGCATACAGATGACAGCTAAGTATGCGCCATTGGTAGATGCCTCTATGGAAATCAAATTAGAGGCAACAAATGCGCATCTATGGCTTGAAGAAATATTAAGGGGTGACCGGCGTGAAGATATTGAGGTAGTCTGGAAACACATTGATATGGCTGACTGGTACGCAAAAGTAATGCTTGAAGGGGGGCAGAATCCGGAAGGTACCTTTCTTCCTTTGGAAGATGAAGAAATGCGCCGCCATATTATTGATGTTCGCAAAAAACTTGATGAATTTCTTATATCTACTCAAAAAAGATTTGAAGAAAAAGAGACCTCAGCCGCCGGGACAGATATCGATCAACAATATCATGTTATTTTTGAAAATTTTATTCAACAGGCAGATATTGTTGAAACAATGCTCCAGCAATTAATTACAAAGGATTTACAACAATTCAGAATTATTCAGATCAGTCTCACTATCACAATCATTTTGCTTACCACATTTGTAGGGATCGTTATAAAACGCTATGAAAGGCGAAAGCGTGAAAATATTTATGAACTTGAAAATATAAATAAATCAATGCAGGATGAAATTACTGAGCGTAAGCGAGCGGAGGAAAAATTAAAAGCCACTAACCAGCAATTAATGGCAAGCGAACAACAATTGAAAGCTTCTAACCAACAACTTGCAGCAGGCGAACAGCAACTGAAGGCGGTGAACCAGCAACTTGAAGCAGGTAACCAACAATTAAGAGCAAGTGAACAACAATTAAAAGCCGCCAACCAGCAGCTTGGGGCAACCAACCTGCAGTTGATTGCAAGTGAACAAGAAATCCAAAAGCATGCCCACGACCTTGGTGAACGGGTTAAAGAACTGGGTTGTTTCTATGGAATTTCAGAATCCATTAGAACAAGAGAAAACATTGAAGAAATCTTACAGGATACTGCCAGGATTATCCCACCGTCCTGGCACTATCCGGGAATCACCAGCGGGAAGGTGCGATTCAACGGAAAAGAATACGTCTCGCAAGCTTTCAAAGAAAGCAAATGGAAGCAATCTGCTGATATTATTGTGGGTGGCAAAGTTAAAGGTTCTATCGAAGTATATTATTTAGAGGAGTGTCCCGAACTGGATGAAGGTCCGTTCATGAAAGAGGAACGGAATCTTATAGATGGCATGGTAAAAACCATAAGCGAAGCAATCGAGCTCAAGCAGGCGGAGGAGAAACTAAGGCAAAGCGAAGAAAAGTATCATGACCTCTACGATAATGCACCTGATATGTTTGTCTCAGTTGACGCCAAGACCTCAAACATTATGGATTGTAACCAGACATTAGTAGATGCTTTAGGTTATTCTAAGGAAGAGGTCCTCGGAAGACCCATTTTTGATATGTACCAATCTGACAGTAATGAGGATGCCAAGAAGGCGTTTAAGTCTTTTGTTGAGACTGGAGAGGTTCGTGATTTTGAACTGCAATTG
>JAZGGS010000097.1:0-2086 GCA_036480595.1 Ignavibacteriaceae bacterium | reverse complement strand
CACACAAGCTTCATCAAGATGAAATGTGTTCCGCATTGTATGAATTACTCTTTCCCGTTCCTCTTCGGAAAAATTCCCGTCTGCTTTAGCCATCTCAACAAACAGAGCTGCTGTTGCTATCTGGAGTTTTTTATGATGGTCTTCCTCTCTTTTTTCGACAGGTTTAGGTAATACATCCTGCTTCTTATCCTGCAGTAAAGTTTTTCTTAAATAATCGAACATAGTCTTTCTTCACTTTATATAATTAATTGAACGGTCAAAATAAAATCAAAATTAACTCAGATTCAACTCCATTCTGATTAACTCTCTTTTATACTGATTATCATATTCAAAAGGAACGGTAACAAAACCAAGTGTGCGGTAAAGCCGAATTGCTGCTATTAGTTTATAATTTGTGTCGAGCACTATTCTTTTTCCCTTTTGAGAAACAACAAATCCAATTACGGTTAAGCCAAGCTTTTTACCAATCTGTTTTCCCTGTGCCTTTTCTGTAACAGCCATTTTTGTTAACTCATAAGTCTTTCTATCAACTTTTATAACCGCGCATGTTCCAACAACTTCATTATTCAGCAACGCAAAAAACACTTTGCCACCTTTACTGATTACCTCCACTTCAGGTGAATTAATTATTTTTTTGTCAACCGGTTCAACAGTAAAATATTTCTCCAGCCATTCTATATTAAGTTTTTTAAAATCCTTTTTATACTTCTTATGATACGGTACAATTCTAACATCACTAAGCTGTTTCGCTTTTATCTTTTCCGATATGTTTTCTATTAGCTTTTCTGAAGAAAAGGTCTCCTCCAGTTTCAATATTAGGTCCATTATATCGTAGCCGGTTTCGCCAAGAAGAGAATTAATTGATGATTCTATATCATCAAGTAGTGGCTTAAGCAATTCAAATTTTTCTCTGCCTCTTTCAGTAATGCTGATAATTGTAACCCGCTTATCAGCTGTAAGTTTTTCTGTTTTGACGAATCCCTTTTGCATCAATTGATTTGTTAACTGAACAACTGCAGGATGTGTAATGCCTAAGTGATTAGCCAGGGATTGAACACTTAGTTCTCTTTTTTCATAAAGAGCGGAGATAGCCGGAATCCATCTTGTTTCAACATCTAATTTATGATCCTTGCAAATTTTCCCCATTTGTGATGTTAGATTTTCACCTATTTTTTTAAGCCGGGCACCAAGCATTAGAGAACCTAGAGCGAGTGAATTCTTCATTATATTATGTTACTATTTACGTAAATACTTACTTAATATTTCAAAAATAGTTAATAATCAAATAAATTCAAAATATTTTAAGTGTTGTTTAATTCTGAGAGGAGATCAGGTAAATCAAGCGCTTTTGTCATGTGAATTAAATTCCCATCTTCATCAACGGGCCACTCAGCACGGGGTCTATCGTAATATAATTCAATCCCGTTTCCATCAGGATCTTTTATATAAACGGATTCGGAAATTCCGGAATCGGAGGCACCTTCGATATGGTATTTTCTTTCCCAAAGAACTTTAAAAGCTTTTGCAAGCTCTTTTCTGTCCGGATACAAAATTGCAAAATGATAAAGCCCTGAATGCCCCGGGGGAGTAGGTGTTACATCTTCACCCGCCCAGGTATTCAGTCCTATATGATGATGGTAACTTCCGGAAGACAGAAATGCTGCTGTAGTTCCAAATCTTGCTGTAACTGTAAAGCCCAGCAATTTGTTATAAAATTCAATCGATCTTTCAAGATCGGAAATAGTTAAGTGGACATGTCCAATTACAGCTTTAGGGTGAATTTGGTAACTCATTTTCCTGTGTTGTTTGGTTTAAAACTGTTACTAAAGAAAGTATGTTGTTTTATTATTCTGCTAAGCAATACTTTATTATGTTGTCTTAATTTTTACAGGTTCTACCTTCCAGATCTTTTCAGCATATTCTTTTATTGAACGATCGCTTGAAAACCTGGCAATGCGAGCAACATTAAGCACCGTTTTCTTTGTCCATTCGTTCGTATTCATATACAATTCACTTACTTTATCCTGTGCATCGATATATGACTGGTAATCGGCAAGCAGACAGTAATAATCATCGTTTAATAGTT
>JAZGGS010000096.1:0-7878 GCA_036480595.1 Ignavibacteriaceae bacterium | reverse complement strand
AACCTTCCGCTGGTTTGCAACAATACCTATTGACCAGCCATCAATCCTTGCATAAGCTGTAATAACAGTTTTACCGTAGCCTGCTTTATATTCATCAATTTCAGAATCATCAACAATTCTTGCAATAACTTCATACATATCGTATGGTTTAATCGTATCTTCCGGGAGCACTCCATAAATTTCTTCAGGTTTAAATTTGGGAGGTTTCGGTTCTACTCTGTTAAAACCGGCTTGATCTCTTTTGCCAAATTTGTCTATCAGACTCCTTATCTGCGCAATGCATTCCTCATCATTCTTCATAATGTAGTCTGTAACACCTGAAATGTTAGATTGAACACGTGCTCCGCCTAATGATTCGTTGTCAATCTCTTCACCAATTGCAGCACGGACCAGGTGTGCTCCCGCAAGAAAAACTGATCCTTCGCCTTCAACTATAAGTGCTTCATCGCTCATTATAGGAAGATAGGCGCCGCCGGCAACACAAGGACCCATAATAGCAGCAATCTGGGGAATGCCCTTTGAAGAGATAACTGCATTGTTACGGAAGATCCTTCCGAAGTGTTCTTTATCGGGAAAGATCTCATCCTGAATTGGCAGAAAAACTCCGGCACTATCAACCAGGTAAATGATTGGCAGCAGATTTTCCAGGCAGATTTCCTGTGCGCGCAAATTTTTCTTTACAGTGATGGGAAACCAGGCACCCGCTTTAACGGTTGCATCGTTGGCAACAATTATACAAAGTCTTCCGCTTACTTTTCCAATCCCATAAACTGTTCCTGCCGATGCTGCGCCGCCGAAGTCTTTATACATATCGTAAGCAGCAAATGTGCTAAGTTCATAAAACTCTTTTGGGGCATCAACCAGCAGTTCAATTCTTTCACGCGCGGTTAGTTTCCCTTTTGCTTTTTGTCTTTCAACAGATTTTTTACCGCCTCCGAGTTTTACTTTGTCGGTTTCTGCTTTAAGTTTTTTAATTAAGTCTTTTTGATGATCAGCCCGTTTAAGAAAAGCTTTATCTTCTTTTATTTTTGTTCCGATTTGCTTCATGTATAATAGCTTCTTGGTTTAAGTAAATTCTCTGTGTCTTCTCAGTGTAACTCAGTGTAATATTCTTTCACAGAGAGCCACAGAGAATACACGGAGATCCACTGAGATTTAGTCCTTCAATAAATCTCTTGCAATAACAATTCTCTGGATTTCTGAAGTTCCTTCTCCAATGGTTAAGAGTTTAACATCCCTGTAAAATTTTTCAACCGGGTAATCTTTTACAAAGCCGTAACCGCCATGTACCTGAACAGCTTCACTGGCAGCCTTTTCAGCAATTTCACTTGCATACAATTTAGCAATAGCTGCTTCCATGTTGTTTTTCTTACCGTTGTCTTTAAGATATGCAGCACGGAAAGTTAGAAGTCGTGCAGCATCTATATTTGTTTTCATATCTGCAAGTTTAAATTGGATTGCCTGGAAGGAAGCCAGCGGTTTATCAAACTGTTCTCTTTCCTGCGAGTACTTAAGTGATTCGATGAAGCAGCCCTGGGCTAATCCGATACTTAAAGCAGCAATAGAAATTCTTCCGCCTTCAAGTATCTGCATTGC
Organism: Ignavibacteriaceae bacterium; assembly: GCA_036480595.1. Classification (GTDB taxonomy): domain Bacteria; phylum Bacteroidota; class Ignavibacteria; order Ignavibacteriales; family Ignavibacteriaceae; genus JAZGGS01. The sequence goes on along the minus strand of JAZGGS010000096.1, from coordinate 6,282 downwards.
TTGAATGAAACCTTCGCCTTCTTTGCCAATAAGATTTTCTGCAGGCACTATACAATTTTCAAAAATTAACTGGGAAGTTTCGCTGGCGCGCATCCCAAGTTTATTTTCTTTTTTACCTGATGAAAATCCGGGTATACCTTTTTCTAAAATAAAAGCCGAGATTCCGTGTTTACCAGCATCTTTATCGGTAATTGCCATAACAACGGCTGTTTCACCGTAAGTACCATGCGTAATAAGATTTTTGCTGCCGTTTAAAATATAATTGTTACCATCTTTTTCTGCTACGGTGTGCATACCAGCTGCGTCACTTCCAGAAGAAGGTTCGGTTAAACCCCACGCACCAATCTTTATACCTGTTGTGAGATCCGGTAAATACTTTTTCTTCAGATCATCATTTGCAAAACGGAAAATATGATTTGCACAAAGCCCGTTATGTGCCGCTACAGATAACGCGATGGAAGGATCGATTTTTGCAATCTCTTCTATAATAAGTACAAATTCAATATAACCTAAACCTGAGCCGCCATATTCTTCAGGGAAGATGATACCCATAAAACCAAGTTCACCAAGTTCACGAAATATTTCTATCGGGAATTCCTGGGCTTCATCCCACTCCATAACTTTTGGTTTAATTTTTTTCAATGTAAAATCACGTATAGTATCTCTTATAATTACCTGGTTTTCATTTAATTCGGTTTGGAAGGATTCACTGTTGGTTTCCATTGTGTGCCTCTATAGACTTTTATATCCAGCTAAAAAACAGTTGGTAGATTAGTTTTTATTTTTTATGACTCACAAAGTTGTCTATAATATTTTTTGCTATTTGATAGGGAGACAAATCCCCTAAGACAACTTTTTCTAAAGATAAATTTAAAGAATTTTTTCCACTTTCACTCCATAATTTTTCCTTTAACTTATTCTCAACGATATCTTTTATCCTGTTCTTTGTTTGCTTTTCTCTTTTAGAAATAAATAATTTATTTGTTTTAAGATAATTCTGGTGACGGTTTACTTCATTCGCTATTTCTTCTATCCCTTTATTTTCCGATGCAATGGTTTTTATAATGTTCGGCATCCACGATTTTTCATCGTGGGCTCTCATCATAAGAATAGTTTGTATTGAAGCAATTGCCTGCTCGGAACCGGGTCTATCGCTTTTATTAAGTATAAAGAAGTCAGCAATTTCCATTAGTCCTGCCTTCATTGCCTGTACCGCATCTCCCGATTCAGGAACAAGCACAACTACTGTTGAATCGGCTGCCTGTGCAATATCCAATTCAGACTGACCGACTCCTACAGTTTCCATTATTATAAAATCATAACCTGCAGCATCCAGTACATCTGCGGCATCAATTGCTTTAATACTTAAGCCGCCCAAGCTGCCGCGTGTTGCCATACTTCTTATAAAAATATTCTTATCGTTTCCTATTTCAGACATCCGCACTCTATCACCAAGCAGCGCACCCCCGGTATACGGGCTTGTAGGATCAACAGCTATAATTCCTACTTTTTTATCTTGCTTTCTATAAAACTTTGTTAAGTGATTTGTTATAGTGCTCTTACCAGAACCGGGCGGTCCTGTTATACCTATACGGTAAGCATTACCAACATTAGAATGTATTTGCATCAGTAATTCAGTTGCAGTAGAATTATTCTCTTCTACAATAGTAATTGCCCGCGCTACTGACTTTCGGTCGTTTGAAAATATTTTATTTGTTAATTCTTCAACTGTCATATTATTAGTTATTACCGATTAAATTTTTTCTCTAAAATAATTTACTGTTTTTTCCAACCCTTCCTTAAGCAATGTTGCTGGTTTCCAGTTAAATTTTTTATCAAGTTTTTCAGAAGTAATCACACTCCGCATTTGTTCACCTGGCGCGGCAGGCCCATGCTTCTCTTCCTGCCCTTTTCCAATTATATCATTAAGAGTTTTATAAATTACATTTACATTTGTTTCTATTGCGGTTCCTACATTATAAATATCACTTTGTTCATCTTTTACAGCAAGAAGGTTTGCTTTAACAACATCATCTATAAAAACATAATCTCTGGTTTGTTCACCGGAACCGTTAATTACCGGCTGCTCACTTTTTAGAAGTTTGTTTGTAAAGATCGCAACTACTCCCGCCTCACCAAAAGGATTTTGCCTTGGTCCAAAAACATTTGCATAACGTAGAATAGTGTAATTCAGTTTATGTTCAAGATGATAAAAGTAGAGATACTTTTCAATAGTAAGTTTTGTAATTCCGTAAGGAGAAACGGGAGATGTTGGATGAGATTCATCTGCCGGGAAGTAATCCTGCTCACCATAAATTGCTCCACCGGTAGAGGCGAATATAATTTTTTTTACACCAGTTTTAACACAACTATTAAGAAGATTAATTGTTCCAAGGATATTTGTATTTGCATCAAATAACGGGTCGGCAACAGATTTTCTTACATCAATCTGTGCTGCGTGATGGTTAACGAGATCAAACTTTTCTTTTTTAAAAAGATTAATAATTCCGGGATCACTTATACTTAGCTTAACAAATTTTGCTGCTGGATTTATATTTTCTTCAAATCCTGTTGAAAGATCATCAACAATCGTTACGTTGTGTCCATCTGCAATATAAGCATCGGCGATTTGCGAAGCTATAAAACCGGCGCCTCCTGTAACGAGAATCTTCATATTATTCTGCATACAGTTTATGTTTATAAATATATTCTTTTACTTTTTGGGGGACGAGATAATTAATTGGCATTTCATTTTTAACGCGTTCCCTAATATCAGTAGCACTTATTTCTATTCCGCGTGTCTGTACAAAAACTGCTTGGTGATAATACTTATCTTTAAATTGTGCGGGTAAAGATGATTTTCTTTTAAGCACTATTATCGTTGCAAGCTTAATTATTTCATCAGGTTCTTTCCATGAATGGAATTGAAAAATGTTATCGTAACCAATTATAAATTCCAGCGCATCATACTTTTTCTTTAGCTCTATTAACGTATTTACTGTGTATGATATTCCACCTTTTAATATTTCAATTTCGGAGTAATCAAAAAACGGAACCCCTTCTATTGCCAGTTTAATCATATTTAAACGGTGTTCAGGAGCGGAGGATTTGATATCGGCTTTGTGTGGAGAAACAAAAGATGGAATGAAAATTATTTTATCCAGCTTTCTTCCCTCCTTAACAGATTGAGCAGTAATAAGATGACCCATGTGAATTGGATCGAATGTACCGCCGAAGATTCCAACTTTTTTCATTTCAGCAGCTCCCTGTATTCAATAAACAGATGTGTAAATCTTTCATGCATTTCCTGGCTGCAGTATTCAAGACTTTCTTTTTTTGATATCTCTTCATATAGATTTTTAAAGTCCTCCATATTGTTAATTGCTAAAAATCCGGTTAACACATTTACAAAGTTATCTTTATTACTGATATCAGCAAGGTATTTTTCATAATTTAATTTAGAGAGAAAGAATTCCTTATATATTTCTTCTTTCAAATTATTTGAACCGATAAATCCAACTTTATCTTTGTCAGTCTTTCCAACAACAATCGATTCATCTTCAACTGAAAGAAGATCGAACATCTTAACAAATTTATTTAAAGAAACACCAAAAGCATTTAAATGAATTAAAACATTATGTAAGTGATACTTAAAAAACTTTGTGTTCAGATCATCAAATTGTTTCGAAATATTTTGAGTATTTAAAAAATATAGATTTACTTCTTCAGGAATAAAGTTTTTTGGGATAAATTCCTTATCCATACTATCCAGGATGCAAATTATGTTTACCTTGTTTTTCAGTCCGGATAAATTTCTAAGGTTATTTGTAAAAAGCTGCGAGTATAAAAAAATTGAGTCATTCAAATTAAGCTTACCAAATACAGGTGTACGCTTCGTGTTAAGAAAGGGGTGATCTGCCAAAAGGTAAACAGCATTTATATTTTTATCCATCAGTTTTACCACTTGATGAAAGCAAGTTTCTAATAAATTCCCTGTAATTCACTACATCAGTTTCATAAAAAATTCTACTTTTTCCTTTTGAATATTTTAGCTGCTTTTTTCTAAAAGCTAATGTTGTTGCCGATCTTACATAAACCTCCCTAATGTTCTCATTAATCCAGCCGGGAAAATTTCTTGCTGGTGAACATAAAATATTAACATGATTAGCAGGGATAATGCCCGTTTGTGTCTCAGGGAGCAGCTCTTCGTAAATAATCCTTTTCTCTTGTAGAACAGATGCAGAAAATGCAGCGATGAAAATTATAACCGTGGCAAACAGGAATAAAAAACCCAGGGCTGCAGTAGATTGGAAGCTAACGCTAAAGTTCCATGCAAAATGGATAAAGATGGCAATTGTTAATCCTGCAAGTGATAATAAAAATTTATTTTTGCCATTAAATTTTGCATGTCCCAGGAAAGCGCCGAAAATTGCAGTAGCCACGCAATGCATTACAGCCGAAAATAATGTTCTGATAATCACAATTGCAATCCAATCACTTACTGTTGTTCCGTAAGAGATAAAATATAAAAAGTTTTCCGTCATCCCGAATCCAAGACCAATTGCTCCGCCGTAAACGATTCCGTCTGTTAAATTATCAAATTTTCTGTTGGCAACAATTACAAATAAAAATATTCCTTTTGTAATTTCCTCTACAACCGGGGCAACAACTATTGTTCCCCAATGGGCTAACTGTTGTTCTGATGAAGACAAAAAGGAGAGCAAACCTGAGAATATAAAACTTCCGATTAAACTGAATATTATTGCTCCAACTGCTCCCCAAAAATAACAAGTAAGCACTAACTTAAATGGCTCCCTGTCGTATCTATCAAATCGCCAGATTAAAATAAGATAAGCGATCATCGGTATGATTGCTGCAAATGCAGAAGAAATAATCAGCATATTAAAACCGTTTTGTATGTTAAAAAATACTTCAGAGTCATTTGAAAATATTATCCGGATTTAATCCAACTGATAATTTCTTTAATAGTTGGTCTGCCCCCATACGATAAAATTCCTATTCGGAAAATTTTAGCTGAAAGTTTTATCATTATATAAATTGATATGAGCATAATTGAAACTGTTATCAGAATGTCGACAACAGGCACCGGCGCAATATTTACTCTTAATAACATTACCGATGGAATAGTAAGCGGAATGTAAGAAAATACTTTTAATATAAGCACATCGGGATTTTGAATTGCAGGCATGGCTATAACAATAGGGAGCATTAGGGTTAAACTTAAATATGTTGTTATTTGCTGCGCCTCCTGCTCAGTTGTAACAATTGAGCCGATACCTACAAAGAGTGTTGTATAGAATACAAAACCTAAAATAAAGTAGAGCAAGACCAATAAAATATTCTCAAACATTTCCGGCGGAACAACAGAACTGCCAACCAAACCCAATCCAAGCAGCACCCAAATAATAATTTGTGTTAACCCAAGCGAACTAAGCCCAAGTATTTTTCCTGTAAGAAGTTCATCAGGTGTGCAGCTAGAGATGAGTACTTCTATAAGCTTATTCGATTTCTCTTCGATAAGACTGCGTACAAGCATTTGCCCGGAGTAAATAACCATCATCATTAAAAGAATTATAAATATAAAAGATGAGAAAAAAACAATAAGAAAATCCTGTTTACCTTCTTTACCGCTCTCTTCAATCATAATCTGCTTTATCTCTATATTTTTTTGTAATGATGAAATCAGTTCAGGATCGATTCCGGAATTTAACAGCTCTTTACGAATCCTGATTTTATTAAGAACTTCTTCAAATCTTTTTACATCTCTAAAATTTCCTATATTTCCACTTCGGTATTCAGTTACCAGCGAATCGGGTGCAGGCATATTAATAAACAAGTATCCTGCAATTTTTTTCTGCATAACCTTTTTGTCTGCACTTGTTTTATTATCACTCTGCTCATAATTTTTTTTATAAAGATTAATCACCAGGTAATTTGGCTGTCCATCTTCCAGATTATACTTCGTAAGTGCATCCCGTACATTATCAAAATAGAAACCTGTTCTATCTAAAACACCAATTGCTTTGGTTCTTGTATCTTCTTCAGTAGAGAGTAAAGTAGGAACAATCGAAAAACCGATGATTATTATTGGCGTTAAAATAAGGGAGATGATAAAAGTTTTGGTTTTTACTTTTTCAACAAATTCCCATTTAGCAATCGAGAGAATTTTTTTCATTTAACTTTCTATAGGATGTTCTTTAATTAGATCGATAAATATTTTATTTAAAGTAGGTTCAATTACAGAAAAATGTTTTATCTCAA
>JAZGGS010000095.1:0-2490 GCA_036480595.1 Ignavibacteriaceae bacterium | reverse complement strand
TTTTTTTACGAGATAAATTCATTCTAGCAATTTTCTCTTTATCATTTTTTATTATCTTTGCATTAAATAAAAGTGTTTTTAACCTGCTTCAGGTTACAGAGGAAGTATATCATTACTGATTTACTTTAGGAGGAATCTCTGGAAGACGATTAAAAAACTGAAATGCAAGGAAGTATTAATGAAAGTGAAAGAAACAATGTTTCCCAAAGCAAGAATCCCTTACGGAACGTGGGGCAGCAGTTATTTTCCTGCTTGGCAGACTTCTGCTTTGGCGGAGGTAAATATTGGTCAATTTGCCGGTGAGGCAATGAACAAAATTTTAGGTATGAGAAAAGTTCCTAAAAGTGTATTGGAATATCTTGTTATTGGTTCAACCATTCCGTGGCATTGGAAATTTTGGAATGCACCATTGATAGCAAGTTGTCTCGGGCAGCGTATTCCGGGTTATCACATCGAACAAGCTTGCGCTACCGGATTACAAGCCATTCTGTTAGCTGCATCTGAGATTGAAGGGGGCGCATATAATGTTGTAGGTGTTCTCACCTTCGACCGTACAAGTGATTCGCCCGTAGGTGTTTTTCCTGAACGTCGTACCTATCGTAGAACGGAAGTGCTTGCTGATGTATGGGATAATTTCGGATTTGATCCTGCAACAGGTAATGCAATGATTAAGACTGCCGGTAAATCTGCAAGAAAATACAAAATCGATCGGGAAGAAGTAGACGATATCACCTTTTATAGATACCAGCAATATTTCGATACTAAAAATTCCGGTTGGTTTGAAAATATTCTTGTTCCATTTGATGTGCTTAATAACCAGGGGCGCTTCCTGGGACGTATAGATGAAGACAAAGGAGTTCGTCAAATAAGCCGTTCAGCTCTTAGGGAAATGCCTGAACTTGATACGTGTATTACACCCGGAAGTCAGACTCACGCTGCAGATGGTATGGCAACTCTGCTGGTAACTGGTATGGAAAAAGTTAAGGAACTAAGTACACGACCTGAAATAGATATTCAATTTGTAGGTAAGCTAGAAGCAAGAGCACTTCCCAGTCTTATGCCCGAAGCTCCCGCAATTGCTGTAAAGAAATTATTGAACCGAACAGGATTAACTATGGATGATATGGCCGTAGTTAAAAATCACAATCCGTTTGCAGTTAATGATGCAATTTTTGCTAAGGTAATGAACTATGATTGGCATAAGATGAACACCACAGGCAGTTCACTCGTTTGGGGTCATCCACAGGGGCCGACATTAACCCGCATAATGATTGAAGCACTGGAAGAGGCAGTTTCTCTGGGAGGGGGTTATGTGCTGGTATTTGGATGTGCTGCAGGTGACGTAGGTATTGCTGCAATTTTAAAAGTAACCGATGGAGAGAGTAAGAGATGATTAAATCAATGAGAGAATCAACGCTCCAAACACTTGGCTTGGGAACAGTTCTTGAAATATTTCAAAATGGAAAGCTTCCGGTTGATACCGAAGAGATTGTAGACGAGGTATTTGGAAGCGCAAATGAGCGTGGCTCACTTGTTATCTCCGGCGCTAACGGAATTGTAGGTGCTGGTAAAGCAATGCAGCTTGGTTCCAGACTGGAACCTTTTGGTGTAACTGTTGTTGGATTGGATTTCCCCGGCTCTACGGATGGGGTAGGCAGGCAATATGCAGGACTTGTTGGTGCGTTCGGAAAAGAAAATGCCAACAGGATTATGTCAAACTTTATTAGTCTATCCTACGATGGTGGGAGCCTTCCGGCTAAGCTTAATGAATTTAAACCAAAATTTTTATTGGAAGCAATCCCTGAAATTCTTGATATTAAAAAAAATCATTATGAGCTCTTCCGTAAAAACTTTCCGGGAATAGAGATTCGATCTGTAACTTCAGGTTTCCCGGGTTCAGAACTTGGCGTTGGGATTGCCCATCCGGCGTTTCCTCACGAGATAAATAAAGTCTGGGAGATTGTTGAGTCGGAACCATCTGCAGTTACAAAACTCTTATGGGCATTGGGTTTAATTCCGGTTCCGGTAAGTGATTACTGGTCGTTTGTTCTTGATGTTCTTTTTTGTGGAATAACGCTTGCCGGGCTAAGGTATCACGATGCTACCAACATGCCTTTCTGGAAAATCGATAAGTATGTTAGAAAAATCGTTGGTCCCAATCCTTTCAGAGCGCACGATGTTATTGGTGCTGCGGGAGCTAACTTTTTAACATGGTCTTGCCTTCATCATTTAACAAACAATTATGGTAATCTTTTTGAACCGACAACAGCCCTAGTGGAACATAAGGAGAGCGGTCAGAACTGGTATCCGCCTAATCACTTCAGACCCTTGGTTAATTGGAGTCTGAATGATCAGGAACAGGATGAATTTTTAAGCTGGATACAAGGACCTCTTTTCCAGATGGTTAGCTTACTAATCAAAGAAAAAAGAAGCCATTTTTCTCTTATCAATGCTATAAGCGAATTATGTGCGCAGTTCCAACCCGGTGTA
>JAZGGS010000094.1:0-7668 GCA_036480595.1 Ignavibacteriaceae bacterium | reverse complement strand
TAACCGCATCCTTTACATAAATAAAATCCCTCATCTGTTCACCATCTTTATAATCCTTATTTAGAGATTTGAAAAGCGTTACTTTCCCGGTATCACGCACTTGTTCAAATGCTTTATGTACAACACTTCTCATATCACCTTTGTGATACTCGTTTGGACCGTAAACATTAAAATATTTTATCCCGACAATTTCTTCAAAAGCGCCGCACTTCATTGCCCAGAGATCAAACATCTGTTTTGAATATCCATACATATTGAGCGGGCGAAGGTGGTCACACTTTGCCAGATCATCATCAAATCCTAATGCACCATCGCCGTATGTAGCAGCAGAAGAAGCATATATAAAGCGTACATTGTTTTCCAAAGAATATTCAGCAAGTGTTTTAGTGTATTCGTAGTTATTTGTTAAAAGAAGATCAGCATCTTTTTCGGTTGTAGAAGAGTTTGCACCCATATGAATAATAGCTTTGGCATCGTAACCGGTTAGCCCACCATCAATAACAACATCAAGAAAATCATATTTGTTTATAAAATCTTTAAAGTTCAAGCCAACAAGATTTTTCCACTTTTCATCGCTGCCCAGTTCATCTACAATCATGATGTTCTCTTCTCCCAATTCATTAAGCCGCCATACAATTGCGCTGCCAATAAACCCGGCTCCGCCCGTTACAATAATCATAACTTTTTTCTGTTGATTTATTTAAGTTTATAATGCACAGCAATTTAGTTATATTTCGTCTCGTTTTAAAGATTAAGGCATCTAAAGATGTCTGTTAGCAGGCGTCCTAATCATTAAGGAAAAAATGGAAAACAGGTTCGAACAGCTTGAAAAAATATTAAAAGAAAGAATCCTTGTTCTGGATGGCGCTATAGGAACGATGATACAGCGCAGGGGTCTGTCCGAAGAGGAATTTAGAGGAGAAAGATTTAAAGACCACCCGGTTGATCTTAAAGGTAATAACGATCTTTTATCTATTACACAGCCGGATGTTATAAAAGAAATTCACAGTGAATATTTTGCTGCCGGTGCAGATATTGTTGGAACCAACACCTTTAATGGAACTGCAATCTCTCAGGCAGATTATAATACAGAGGAGTTTGTTTACGAGATGAATTTTGCCGCAGCAAAAATTGCAAAAAAAGTTGCTGATGAGTTTATTGAAAATGATCCCGGTAAACCACGCTTTGTCGCCGGTGCACTTGGTCCAACAAACAAAACCTTAACACTCTCACCCGATGTAAACGATCCCGGTTACCGCGCTGTAACTTTCGATCAGATGATGAAAGCATATTATGAATCGGCTAAAGGATTGGCTGACGGCGGCGCCGACATTCTTTTGATCGAAACAATTTTCGATACACTTAATGCCAAAGCCGCTGTTTATGCTGTTGATAAGGTGAACACCGAATTAAAAAATCAAATTCCCGTAATGATTTCAGGAACAATTATCGATCGGAGCGGGAGGACATTATCCGGGCAAACAACCGAAGCTTTCTGGATTTCAATTTTCCATGCAAAAAATCTTCTTAGCATTGGTTTAAACTGCTCACTTGGCGCAGAACAGATAAGACCTTTTGTTGAAGAACTCTCATCGTTATCAAATAAGTTTTTATCCATATATCCGAACGCAGGACTTCCAAACGAGATGGGAGAGTATGAAGAAACTCCCGAAATAACAGCTTCAATTCTGAAGGACTTTGCGGAAAGCGGGTTTGTTAATCTTGTTGGCGGTTGCTGCGGCACAACACCCGATCATATAAAAGCTATTGCAGAAGCTGTAAAAGAATATAAACCCAGAAGAGTTCCTACAGAAAAAAAACTATTAAAGCTAAGCGGGCTCGAACCGCTTGTTGTTCAGCCCGAAATGAACTTTATAAACGTAGGCGAAAGAACTAACGTTGCAGGTTCAAAAAAGTTTGCACGGCTTATCCGGGAAGAAAATTATGAAGAAGCGCTTTCGGTTGCGCGGCACCAGGAAGAGGGAGGCGCTCAGATTCTTGATGTGAATATGGATGAAGGGATGATCGAATCGGAAGAAGTGATGACTAAGTTTTTAAACTTACTTGCCGCCGAACCCGATATAGCAAGACTTCCAATTATGATCGATTCATCAAAATGGAGTGTGATAGAAGCAGGATTAAAGTGCCTGCAGGGTAAAGGTATTGTTAACTCGATAAGTTTAAAAGAGGGTGAAGAAGAATTTATTAACCATGCAAAGGAAATTTTTCGCTACGGTGCAGCTGTAATTGTTATGGCATTTGATGAAAAGGGACAAGCAGATACTTTTGAACGAAAGATAGAAATTTGTGAACGCGCGTATAAAATTTTAACTGAAAAAGTTGGCTTCCCGCCGCAGGATATAATTTTCGATCCGAATATTTTAACTGTTGCAACCGGTATTGAAGAACATAACAACTACGCAGTAAATTTTATTGAAGCAGTAAGATGGATAAAACAAAATTTACCTTATGCAAGCGTTAGCGGCGGGATAAGCAATCTTTCCTTCTCTTTCCGGGGCAACAATCTTGTCAGAGAAGCAATGCACTCTGCTTTTCTTTACCATGCTATTAAAGCCGGATTGGATATGGGAATTATAAACGCCGGGCAGCTTGAAGTTTATGAAGAAATTCCGAAAGATTTGCTGGAACGAGTTGAAGATGTTATACTTAACCGCAGACCGGATGCAACAGAGAGAATGATGGAGTTTGCAGAAACTGTTAAAGGAAAAGAAAAAGACGAGACTAAAAAAGATGAGTGGAGAAACGCTCCTGTAGAAGATAGACTAAAGCATGCATTAGTTAAAGGAATTGTTGAATATATAGATGTTGATGTTGAAGAGGCACGACAAAAACTTAACAGCCCGCTGCAAATTATTGAAGGATCGTTAATGGACGGAATGAATCATGTCGGCGATCTATTTGGTTCCGGTAAGATGTTTCTTCCACAGGTTGTTAAAAGTGCAAGAGTGATGAAGAAAGCTGTTGCAAAGCTTCTTCCATATCTCGAGAAAGAGAAAGCGAACTCTAACGCTTCCCGTAATAACGGAATTGTGATATTGGCAACCGTTAAAGGCGATGTGCATGACATTGGAAAAAAAATTGTTAGTGTGGTGCTTGGCTGCAATAATTATAACGTGATTGATCTGGGCGTGATGATTTCAGCAGAAAAAATTATAGAGGAAGCAATTGAACAGAATGCTGATGTAATTGGGTTAAGCGGGTTAATAACACCGTCACTTGATGAAATGGTACATGTTGCAAAAGAGATGGAACGGAAAGGAATCAATAAACCTTTGCTTATTGGCGGCGCAACAACATCGCGGGTTCATACAGCGGTTAAAATTGCACCTAACTATAATGGCCCCACAATTCATGTGCTTGATGCATCACGGAGTGTGCCCGTTGTAAGTAACCTCTTAAATAAAAATGAAGATAAAAGAAAGAAGTTTATCAGTTCGTTTAAAGATGAATATGATAACCTGAAAGAAAACTATCTTAAAAGAAAATCAGCAAAGAACTTTATTACACTTAATGAAGCAAGGGCAAACAGCTTAAAAACAGGCTGGAAAAATGTAAAAATTACTAAACCTAAAAAAGGTGGTATTACAGTTTTAAAAGATTATCCGCTTGAGGAATTACGAAAGTATATTGACTGGACGCCATTCTTTTCAACCTGGGAATTAAAAGGTAAATATCCCGCAATTCTTAAAGATGAAAAATTTGGAAGTGAAGCGAAGAAACTTTTTGATGATGCTAACAAACTTTTAGAAGAAGTTACCAGCAGCAAATCGCTTACTGCAAACGGCGTGCTTGGTATTTTTGCTGCCAACACAGTTGATTACGATGATATTGAAATTTATTCTGATGAAAACCGGAATGGTGTTCTAACGGTTTTACACACCCTTCGGCAGCAAATGAAAAAAGTAGATGGGCAGCCCAATTTTGCTCTTGCGGATTTTATCGCACCGAAAGAATCCAATACAACAGATTATCTTGGCGCTTTTGCAGTTACTGCTGGCACTGGCTTAGAAGAGCAGGTGAACCTGTATGAAAAAGATCATGATGATTATAAAGTTATCCTCATTAAAGCTTTGGCAGATCGCCTTGCCGAAGCTTTTGCAGAGCTTCTTCATGAAAAAGTAAGAAAAGAATACTGGGGCTATGCAGGAGAAGAAAGTTTCTCTAACGAAGACCTGGTAAAAGAAAAGTATGTGGGAATTCGTCCCGCTCCCGGATATCCTTCGCAGCCGGATCATACGGAAAAGCCGCTTATTTTTAACCTCCTTGATGTTGAAAAGAATACGGGGATTAAACTGACCGAAAATCTTGCTATGTATCCTGCAGCTTCGATTTGCGGGCTCTACTTTGCAAATCCTTCGGCAAAATATTTTAACGTTGGAAAGATAACTAAAGACAATGTACTTGATTACCACCGCCGCAAAGGAATGAGTGTTGATGAACTTGAAAAATGGTTAAGCCCGATATTAAGTTATTAATCTTTCTTCTTATTAAAATCAAAATTTTAATGCGTAACTTTTATATAAAATAACCGAAGACAAAATGAAAAAAAGCTGTTCCTGGCCAACCGATGATCCGTTGATGATTAAATACCACGATAAAGAATGGGGAGTGCCTGTTCATAACGATAAAATACTGTTTGAATTTTTATTGCTTGAAGGTTTCCAGGCAGGTCTTAGCTGGCGGACAGTTCTTTACAAAAGAGAAAACTTCCGCAAGGCATTTGATAACTTTGATTTTAATAAGGTTGCAAAGTATAATAAAAGAAAGATCAACTCCCTTCTTAAAGACGAAGGAATCATAAGAAACAAACTAAAAGTGGAATCAGCAGTAACAAACGCCAATGCATTTTTGGAAGCAAGAAAGGAGTTTGGAACGTTTAACAAATACATCTGGAGTTTTGTAAACGGCAAGCCAATTCAGAATAAATTTAAATCTTTAAAACAACTTCCCGCAAGAACAGAACTCTCCGACCTGATCAGTAAAGACCTTAAAAAAAGAGGATTTAAGTTTGTGGGCACAACAATTATTTATGCACATATGCAAGCCACCGGCATGGTGAATGATCATATTATTGAATGTTTCAGGTATAAAGAGGTAAAAAAATAAAAACAGAACAACTTTTTGTTGACAAAAGAGTAGATTTTTTAACCTGTTCTTCGTCACTATGTTTATTTTCAAAAACCTGTATATTTACATTTATATAGTATGTTCTCCACTCAACACAATATAATTTCTACAGTTGCAGCAGTTGCTTATTTTTTATACTCATTAATAAGCAAAATCAATAAAGTGGCTGTAACAATTAAATGAAGGAAGAAGTCTTAATACTAACTATGTTAAGCATTTAACAGAAGGCATTAATATGAAATTTAAAAAGAGTACACTGATTAAAACCGGTTCGTTTGTAGGGATTGTGATACTGGGAATATTAATTATGTTTGTTCTCGGCTCAACCGAAAAGGAGAGCAACAAAAGAGAAGTTGAACCGGAAGTAAGATTGGTTAAAACAGAATCTGTTTTGTTTGGCGACCTTGTTCTGGAAATTGAAGGAAACGGTGTGATTGAATCACAAAAAACATTGCAGGTTATTTGTCAGGCTCCCGGCGAAGTAATATTTGCCAAAAACGATTTAAAAGATGGAACCTTTGTGCAAAGGGATGAGCTGATTTTGCAGATAGATTATAGAGAGGTTGAAAACCGGCTCTATACACTGCGCTCAGAATTTGTTAATTCTGTTGCGCTTGTTCTTCCCGAAATAAAAATTGAAGATGAACAAGCTTACCGGAAATGGTATGAATATTTCAGCAAGCTTGATATACACGAAAAAATTCCTGAGCTGCCCGAAATATCAAACTCGCAGGAAAAAACAAAACTAAGTACAAGAGGTATCTACAGTAAATATTATGCAGTTAATAACCAGGAAATTTTGCTTTCCAAACATAAAATTGTAGCACCGTTTACAGGTTACATTAAATCAAACGGAATAATCAAGGGGAGTTATGTTTCAACAGGTCAGCATCTGCTTACACTTAGTGATGCGAGGAATGTTGAGATAGCCGTGCCATTACTTATTGATGAAGTTAATCGTATTAATTTTTCTGCACCGCCCGTTGTAAAAATCTATACAGACAAGAACAAAAATGATGTTCTGTTTGGTAAGATATACAGGAAGGAAACACTACTTAACAGGAATTCTCAAACATTGAATGTTTACGTTTCTTTTCAAAACAGTAAACTGAACACATCCTTTTTACCGGGCAATTATGTTTCTGTAAAGATAGATGGAATGAAGATGAATGATGTAGCTAAAATTCCAAGATATATTGTTGATAACGACAACCATGTTTATACAATGGAAGATGGAAAGCTTGCAAGAAGAAAGGTGGAGGTTATTGCAATCCAGGGGGATGTAGCTATAATAAAAAACACCGTTCGGGGTGATATGAAAATTATTACCACAATACTACAGAAACCGCTTATCGGAATGGATATAAAATCGGCTAACGAATCAATTGAATTGAAGGAAGAAGTTCCCACGGTAGATGGAGAACATCAGTTATCGCAAACAGAATAAGCAAAAAGTGAGTTTTTAAAAAGGTTTAGATATGGCATCCAAATTCGTACAATATTTTATTAAGCACTCGGTTGTTACAAACTGGATTATGATAATAATATGCATTGCAGGAATATTTGCACTCTCAAATCTTCAAAAAAGAATTAACCCGAAATTTGAAATAGAAGAAATTGAAATAGACGTTCCCTTCCCCGGTGCTTCAGCATTAGAAGTTGAAGAAGGTATTGTGGTTAAGATTGAAGAGAGTTTAAGAGGACTTGAAGGGATAGAAAAGATAAGATCTACCTCTGCAGATAACTGGGGCAGCGTACGAGTAGAAATTTCCGATGGGTATGACATGAACCGCGCTATCCAGGAAATAAAAAATTCAGTTAACTCAATTAATTCTTATCCTACAGAAGCTGAAAAACCGGTTGTTACACAAAGATCTATGTGGAACAGAGCAATTATGTTCAGTATTTACGGACCGGATGATCTGTTCATTTTAAAAAAGATTGTTGAAGAATTCAGGGATGAACTCCTTGCAACCGGTAAGATGTCAAATATTTGGTGGTGGGGAATTCCAACCAGGGAGTTTTCAATTGAAATATCTCCTGAAGACCTGATAAGATACAAGCTTACAATTGCCGATATAGCTATGGCAATCCGCAATTCAAATTTAAATCTCTCCTCCGGCTCCGTATTAACAGAGCAGGAAGAAATTCTTATAAGAACTTATGAAAAGAAATATGAGGCAGTTGATTTTGAGGGAATCGAAATCATCTCCTCGATAGACGGACGAAAGATATATCTTTCTGATATATGCACAATACGCGAGCAGTGGCCCGAGAACAGAATGTACTCTGAATATAACGGACGCCGCTCTGTTGGCTTCAACATATTTTATAATAATAATGAAGATGTAGTTGAGATAGTTGAAATAGCAGAGAAAATGGCTGAAGAGTACGAGCAGAAATATGCAGGACTTGTACACTTCAATACATTCATTAAAGAAACAACAGAGCTTGAAGAACGGATCCAGCTGATGACACAAAACGGGCTCATTGGATTGTTTATGGTTTTAATTCTGCTTG
>JAZGGS010000093.1:0-3602 GCA_036480595.1 Ignavibacteriaceae bacterium | reverse complement strand
GATTGGTTGTTTTTGCACGCGATGCTTTTACACAATGTCCGCTAACAATTGATTACAGCGTTCTCAGAAATTTGCTGCTCGATATTCGAAGCGGAATGATTGAAGACGGAACTGCAATTGGTAATGCAATTGCAAACGGTGTTAATAGGTTAAAAGAAAGTGATGCTAAAAGTAGGATAATTATTCTTCTTACCGATGGCGTTAATAACAGCGGCGAAGTCGATCCGATTTCTGCAGCAGAAATTGCTAAAACATTTGGGGTTAGAATTTATACTATAGGTGTTGGTACAAGGGGCGAGGCGCCGTACCCGGTTAAAACTCCTTTTGGAACTAGATACCAGATGATTCCTGTAGAAATTGATGAAGAAGTTTTACAGCAGATTGCCGGCATAACAGATGGACAATATTTCAGGGCTACCAACAACAGGGCGCTGCAGAATATTTATGAAAAGATAGACGAGCTTGAAAAAACTAAAATTGAAATTACTTCATACAAAAATGCAAGTGAATTATTTTATAGTTGGCTTGGCTGGGGATTACTTTTCCTTTTGGTTGAGCTTGGAGTATCGAGAACAATATTTAGAAAAATACCGTGAAAAATGTATGGTTGCATGGATGTATGAATGGATGTATGCATGAGTGGATGAATGCATGTTTGCATGAAATTATAGATCAACTTTTTGAATATTGCATTAGCTTCAATTGCTGAGAATTATTCACAAATCTTTACTCTTCTTTCTTCACGTGCCATTGATAGAGAATGATTTGATGAATACGATAAAAAACATTATTCTGTAGAAAACAAATTAATAAAGATGAGTAAGACATTGATAACTAAAATAGACCAAAATGATTGGAAAAACGATTATATTTTACGAGATATAATAGAGAAGTATAAATTTTGAACATGCTATCATGCAACTAAGCGTTCATGCACTCATACAATAAGATATCGTAGAGAAATATTATAATGTTTAACAAAATTAAATCGCTATTACATTATGTTTCGATTTGCTAACCCTGAATATTTAGATGCTCTTTACCTGCTTCCGCTGCTTTTGGTTGTCTTTTGGTTGCTGAGCAGGAACAAGAAAAAGCTGCTTGATAATTTTGCAGAAAAAGAACTTCATAAAATTCTTTTACCTTCAAATAGTTATATTAAAAAATGGATTAAGCTCAGCGTAATATTAATTGCAGTTGTCTGCATTATATTTGCAGTAGCTAACCCGCAGGTTGGAACAAAGATGCAGGAAGTTAAGCAAAGCGGTATAGATGTTTTTATTTTACTCGATGTTTCCTTAAGTATGACAGCTGAAGATATAAAACCAAACCGTTTGGAAAAAGCAAAATACCAGATATCAAACCTGATTGATAAATTGAGAGGAGATAGGATAGGGCTTATAATATTTTCAGGACAGGCATATATCCAGTTTCCATTAACAACCGATTACTCCGCTGCAAATCTCTTTTTATCTGCAGTGGATGTTAATTCCGTTCCACAACCCGGAACAGCAATTGCTTCTGCTATTAACCTTGCTTTACAATCATTCGATTCATTAAGTACTGAAAAAGTTATAATTGCAATTACCGATGGAGAAGATCACGAAGGCGATGTGAATGAAGCGGTTAAAGAAGCAGTAAAAAAAGAGGTAAAGATTTATTCAATCGGGTTGGGCTCAAGCAGCGGAGCGCCGATTCCGCTTTATAACAGTAGGGGACAGCAGGTTGGGTTTAAGAAGGATAATGCTGGTAATACAGTATTAACAAAGCTTGATGATAAAACTCTTAAAGATATTGCGTTGTACGGTAACGGTAAATATTTTCGCGGAACCAATTATGATGATCATCTTGATAAAATTTATACAGAGCTTTCTGAAATAGAAGAATCGGAATTTGGGGTTAAAAAAGTTACTGATTACGAAGACCGCTTTTATTATTTTTTGATACCGGCAATTCTGTTATTGATTATTGAGTTGTTTATTTCTGAAAAACGTTCTCCATTGTATGCAAGATTAAATAAGAAGTTAGGACTTGAATAATGATTATTAAAATAAATTTAATGAAAAGACTACCAATGCGTACTTATTTTATTATTGTAATAATAATTGCAGTATTATCAATTGCTGACGGCTTGGCACAATCTACAAGAGGATTGATAAATGATGGAGTAGATTATTATGATGATAGTAAATTTTCCGATGCCGAAGTGAATTTTAAGAAAGGAGCTGAGCAATCGCCCGAAAGTTATGAAGCTAAGTTCAATTTAGGAGATGCTTACTACAAACAGGAAAGGTACGATGAAGCGATCAAATCTTTTCAATCTGCATTTACAAATGCAAAAACAGATGAAGAAAAGGCGAAGTTACATTATAATGTTGGTAACTCATTGTTAAAATCGCAAAAGCTGGATGAAAGTATAGAAGCATATAAAGAATCGTTAAAACTAAATCCAAACGACCAGGAAGCAAAATATAATCTTTCTTATGCTCTTAACATGAAGAATAACCAACAGCAGAACCAGGAAAACCAGGATCAGCAGCAAGACCAGACTAAGAATGAAGATCAACAGAACGATAATCAGAACCAAGATCAACAGGATAAAGAGCAGGAAAACAAGGATCAGCAGCAACAGCAAGACCAACAGCAGAACCAGGAATCCAGACAGGATAATACAAAACAGCAGCAGCAGGAACAGAAAATCTCTAAAGAAGAAGCTGAACGAATCCTGGAAGCTTTGAAGGATAACGAAAAAGATCTTCAAAAAGAATTAAGAAAAATTAAAGGTCAAAGAGTTAAAACCGAAAAGGATTGGTAATCATCAAAAAGATCTTTGCAATAATATTTTTTCTTCCTGTGTTTTTATTTGCACAAAAGTTTACTGCTTCGGTTAATGAAACTACAGTGGCTGATAACGAACGTTTCCAGGTTTCGTTTATTTTTTCCGGCAAAAGTATTAATGACTTAAAGAATTTTAAACCACCTTCTTTTTCAAACTTTCTTATTTTATCCGGACCTAACCAATCTACAAGTATCCAGATAATTAATGGAGTTCAGACAGCATCTTTAACCCATTTGTACATACTTCAACCTGAAAAAGTAGGGACTTACTCAATTGGTAAAGCCAGCATTGAGCAGGATGGGCAAACTTTTGAAACGAAACTGTTGAAGATGCAGATTGTTAAAGGGGGTGCCAAACCAAAGCAAAATATTACTAATAAGACTATATCGAATGAAGAGATTGCAAAAAATCTTTATATAAGAGCCATCATAGATAAAAGAAAAGTTTACAAAGGAGAACAGGTTACAGTTGTTTATAAATTGTATACCCGTTTAACTATTGCTTCGCAGATGACTATTAATAAACTGCCGCAATACCAGGGCTTTTGGACAGAGGAACTTGAGACGGCAAGTAACATTACTTTTAATACTGAAGTTGTAAATGGTAAGCAATTCAGGGTTGGTGTTTTAAAAAAAGTAGCTTTATTTCCTTCTCAAACCGGTAAGCTGGAAGTTACACCATTTGAGCTAACGGTTCCTGTTCAAATACAGCGTAAGAGGAGCAGGAATATTTTTGATGATTTTTTTGGTGATCCGTTCGGAAG
>JAZGGS010000092.1:0-8578 GCA_036480595.1 Ignavibacteriaceae bacterium | reverse complement strand
TGGTAACCGTGCTCAAATCTATTTCAAACAAAGATCTTCCATGAGTTCCTGCAACAAGTTTGTGAGTTGGCTGGTGATAATTAATATCAAATACAGGTGAATTTGGAAGACCAGTTCCCAAAACATACCAACTGGTTCCAAGATTTTGTGTGAAAAATACTCCGGCATCCGTTCCAACATAAAGTGTGCTGTCATCATCATATTCAATAATTATCGAGTTTACAGGAATGTCCGGAAGATTCCCACTAATATCATCCCAGGTATTACCGTAGTCTATTGTTCGGAATACATGAGGAGTTGTTTCATCAAGATTGTATCCACTAATTGTAACATAAGCCGTTGCTGGTTCTCTTTTATCTGCAAGTACATCGGTAATATACCTTTGCGGTAAAATTCCTGTTCTGTCTTCCCAGCTGGATCCGGAATTAGTTGACACTGATAATTTTGCATCATCAGTACCAACATAAATTACCCTTGTAATATTATCACTCTCAACTGCCGAGGTAATACAGGTAATTGTTCCCATTCTTCCGTTTGCTCCTCTTGTAAGATCAGGGCTGATAACTTCCCAGTTACCTGCTCCATTTACAGTGCGATGCAACTTGTAAGTTCCAAAATAAAGAATATTGGGATTTTGAAGATCCATTACATATGGAGTTGACCAATTCGTTCTGCTGAAATCTATTCCGTTTCTAACATTATAATTCCAGCTCTGTCCTCCATTTGTGCTTTTGCCTAATCCTCCCCACTGAGATTCCGCGAATACGATATTAGAGTTTGTGTAATCTACTTTTGTATGAAAACCGTCGCCGCCATAAATATGATCCCAGTTATTAATTGTTCCGTCAGATTTTAATGTACCATTATCTTGCGTGCCGCCGAGTTTAATTTCGGGTTGAAGGTAATCGATTTCGGTTGCATAGAATTGTGATATAGGTAAATCGTATGATTTTGTCCAAGGAGCTCCACCGGCATTTGTATTAAACATTCCGCCATCATTTCCAACAACCAAATTGTCCTGGTTTAATTGGTCAATCCACATTGCATGCTGATCGGGATGCTGTTGATCAAAAGAACCGGAATAAGAATTAGTTATGTTCTGCCAATTGCTTCCTCCGTTAGTTGATTTAAATAAATCAATATCAGCACAGTAAACTAAATTATGGTCGTTCGGATCAACTTCAAGTAAACCAAAATACCATCCAAAGCCCGAAAATTCATTGGGAAGAATTCCAGAGGGCATTTGAGCCCATATATTTCCTTTATCTGTTGATCTGTAAAACCCATGAAAAGTGTTATCCGATCCATTAGGAGATGATGCCTCTTTATACAGAGCATAAACATAATTTGGATTGCCTGGTGCAACAGCAATACTTATTCTTCCGAGTATAGGATTTGGCGAAGGAAGACCATTTAGTAGCTGTGTCCAATTTGCTCCACCGTCTATAGATTTATAAATGCCGCTGTTCACTCCTGCTGCTTTACGAAATGACGGACCTCTCAGTCGTTCCCACATTGCAGCATACACAACATTTAAATCACCCGGATCAACTGCAACATCTATTGCGCTGGTTGAATCGTTTAAAAATAAAACTTTAGTCCAGCTAACCCCTGCATCAGTTGATTTATAAATACCTCTATCGTCACTTTTTGAATAAAGACCACCGGATACCGCAGCGTATAATAAATTTGTATTTAAAGGATGAATTTCAATCTCTGCTATATGTCTGGATACTTCCAAACCTGAAATAAACCAGGTTTCTCCATAATCTGTTGACTTCAACATTCCGAATCCCGCGTAAGAATCAGTACTAATATTAGCTTCACCGGTACCGCAATAAATAACATTTGAATTAACAGGATCAATAACCAATGCGCCGATAGATAAGCTTGGAAATAAATCTGTTTTGGGTATCCAGCTATTTCCAAAATCAGTTGATTTGAAAATCCCGCCCGCTGCCGCACCTGCATAAAGAAAATTATTAACAGGATCATAATCCAACGCGGTAATTCTTCCTCCAACGTTAGATGGACCAACAGGATACCAGCCCGCTCCAAATGTTTTAAAATTTTTACTTATCATATTTTGTTTTTCTTCGATCGCTGCAAAATATTTTTCCATTGGAATATTATCATTGGGATAAGCTCTTTGTAAATAAAACCAATCACTTGGATAAAACTTTTTATCAATATTATTCTCTGGTTTGGGAATATCAATAAGCAGGTAAGTTAAAGTAGCAAAAAGTATTGATATCACAAGGTTTAAAACTCTGTTCATGTCAGACCTTTAGTTATTATCAATGTTTTATTTTATTACTGTTTAAATATAGATAAACTATCCCTCATATTAAGAGATAAATATGATAAGGTAACTATTATCCATACTTACTAAATCAAAGTAGGGTTATGTAAAACTATTCATATAATAATTACTTCATCAACACCTGTCCGCCGATCCGCCGTAGTGCCTAACGTAGGAGGACCATCTTCTTTGTTTCAACAAAAGAACCTGCCAGTAGTCTGTAAAAGTAAATGCCACTTGGTAGATGCTCTGCATACCAGGTTATTTCATAAGTGCCAATTACTTTTTGTTCATTTACCAATGTTTCAATCTCATTTCCGAGTATATCAAAGACTTTAATTATTACTTGAGAGGATTGTGGAACTGAGTATCTAATTTTTGTTGACGGATTAAATGGATTAGGATAGTTTTGATTCAATAAAAAAGTTAAACTTGAGAGTGAATAGAAATTTTCATTTACTGCAGTGCTTGTTTCATTTAGATAGAGTTCGGCAATACCAGTTCCTCCATTAAACATACCGTTCCCAATAAAAGCATCCAGATCTCCATCATTATCAGCATCTCCTAAGGAAATGCTGATACACTCCATACTTTCGCTACTAAAAGGGTTATACATGAATAAACCAGTCCCATCATTTAACCATATTGCATTCCCCGATGCCACATGTGTTGTAATTGCGTCCAAATCTTCATCTCCATCAAGATCTCCAAGCATAATCATTTGAGTACTATCACCAAAGAATGATCCATATGAAGTGAAGGTTCCTGCTCCGTTATTTAACCAAATTTTATTTCCGTACTCAGAATTTGTGATAAAAACGTCAAGGTCTTCGTCATCATCCAAATCTCCTAAGTCCAATTTACCCCAACCGCCCAGGCTATCAAGTTTCTGACCGCTATATGTGAAGTTCCCACTTCCATCATTAAACCAAATCTTATCATAGGTATCATAATTCATAACAACAACATCAATGTCATAATCTAAATCTAAATCACCAAGTACCATTGCTCCTGTTTCCTCACCACCAAGACTTTGACCACTTTCAGTGAAAAATCCATCTCCATCATTGATCCATATTTTATTTGGGTGTAAGTAATTTTCAACTAGCGCATCCAAATCATTATCATTATCGATATCTCCTAATACAACAGCAATTCCATAGTCATCAACATTTCCCAGGTTCTGCGCAGTTTCTGTGAATAAACCACTTCCATTGTTAAATAACACTTTATCAAAATTCATATTATTTACCAGGAACAAATCGAGATCATTATCTCCATCCAAATCTCCTAAAGCTCCCCCATGACCTGATGTACTGCCAATGCTCTGATTATCCATAATGAAAACCCCATTTCCATCGTTAATCCAGAGCCTACTGACTCCAAAATAATTGATAACAACGGCGTCACTGTCACCATCAGTATCAATATCGGTTAAAACAATACGAAAACTTTCACCATACCCTAAGCTTTGACTATAAATAAATGCGATTGGCAAGGTATCTTGAGGGAAGTCATAGATTTGTGCTTCAGAAATATTTGATTGTGACATCAGAAATATCACAATAACAAGAGAAATTATTTTATCCTTCATAATGCTTTCCTCTTTTATTAAACAATGTTACCAGGGTATTTGTCCTTATCTTACTAATAACATCTTCTTACTTTTAATTATCCTCCCTGTTTGAATTCCATAGAAGTAAACACCTGAACTAACCGCGTAACCAAAATTATCCTTTCCATCCCATACAACATATTCACTCCCGGAAGACTGAATTTCATTAACCAGTGTTCTTACTTCCTGTCCGTGTAAATTGAATATCTTTAATACAACCTTTGTTTGGTTAGGTAAACTATATTTTATAGTTGTAGTCGGATTAAATGGATTAGGATAGTTTTGGAATAATCTAAATCCCTTTATAATCTCACTTTCGGAATCCTGGATATTAATTTCAGATGTAATTTCGGGTTTCCAATCTGGTTGAATATTATGTACCTGCAAGTTTGTTAGCAACTGTATTTGATTTGTACCGTTGGAGTTCATAATATAAAGCTTGTAATTTCCTCCATTGCGGGTAGAAGAAAATGCAATATAATCACCATCAGGAGACCAATCCGGACCTGCATCTATAGCCGGGTTGTTAGTTAATCTTGTTTGTTCTGTCCCATCTTTTATCATTTTATAGATTTCCATATCATTGGCACGGTCGGACTGAAATACAATCCAATTCCCATCAGGAGACCAGGAAGGCCATAAATCATCAGCATCGTTATCCGTAAGTTTTAACAAACCGGAACCATTACTATTCATCAAATATATTTCAAAATCGCCATCCTGCTGTGAACAATAAGCAATCTGAGTCCCATCCGGAGACCAAACACCCCCCAAACCATCTTCTACAATTCGTTGAATATTGCTTCCATCAGCATTCATAAACCAGATTTCGGCATTAAAGACCGGCGGATATTCTCTGGTGAACATAATGTGTAATCCATCTGGCGACCAGTTTGGAGAGCTATCGAATACTCCCGCAGTATTAGTCAAACGAACTATATCATTGCCATTTGCCAACATCTTGAAAATCGACCAGGTGTTCAAATTATCAAAGTGAGTGTAAAAAGCAATTTGTGTTGCGTCTGGTGACCAATCCGGTCCGGCATCACGACCCGGACGATTGGTTAATCTTTGTAATCCTGTTCCATCTGAATTTATAATATAAATTTCATTGTTATCATCTGGTGGTGTATTAGAAAAGGCAATAACATGGGAATTAAACGTATTACCAGAATCAATCGTTTGTGAGTTTAATAGTAATGGAACAAAGAGAATAAATAAGCAAATAATAAATACCAATCCGCTGTAAGTAATGGCTGATTTTTTCATGACATTCTTTTTTCTTTATTTAAATAAGTTAAAACAGATTTGTACCAGGGCTCTGAAATCATTTTATTAAAATCATCTTACGAGACTTAACATAATTTTCTGCTTCTAATTTGTATATATAAATTCCACTTGTTAATCCGCTAGCCCCAAACTCAAGCTGATATTCTCCTGCAGCTTTAACTTCATCAACCAACCTGGCAATTTCATTTCCTAATACATCATATACTTTAAGTGAAACAAAACTTCTTTGCGGAATCGAATATGTTATCTTTGTTGTCGGATTAAACGGATTGGGATAATTTTGATGAAGTTGAAATGTTGCCGGACCCTCAGAATTTTTTTCATCATCAACATCTGTGATTAAATTGTAAACAACCTGTGCATCTACCCAATAAGGATTATATCCTAAATCTCCGGTTTTCCAAGCATTAAAAAAGAAGTATGAGCCATCGGGTGATATGTATGGGGCGGCATCATCTTGGTCAGAATTGATTTCAGGACCCAGATTAATCGGGTTGTTCCAGGTTCCATCCTGGTTTCGTGAACTTAGATATAAATCGTGTAACCCGTATCCACCGTTTCTGTTAGCAACGAAAATTAAAAAACGTTCATCAGGATCGATATACGGATTAAACTCATTACCACTTGTATTTACAGGCGTTCCAATATTTTCGGGCGTTGTATACTGTCCGTTTATGTAACTAGTTCTATAAATATCAGGCGGGCTGCTTCCGTTATTTGCCCATATTTCAAAATAAATTGTCTTGTCCCTTGTAATTGAAAACTGCCATCCCGTTCCTGAATTTGGGGGCAGTGGAATATTCAGGGGTACCGGTTGAGACCATCCTGAAGGCGAACGAGAAACATAAAAAATGAATCCTCCCGGTCTTTCGGATATGAAGTAAATAGTATCTCCACCATCCGAAAAGAAGGGATTATTTTCACCATAGTTTAAATCGGCAAAAGGAGGTATTTGCATTTGAGTCCATTGAGTATCTTCAACTTCTACAAATGCCAGTTCAATTCTCTGATATGTTGGGTAAATAGTATACTTTGCCAAGTACATTTCCATTAAATCGGGTGAAAAAAACGGACTGCCGTGCCAAAACCAGTCTTCATTGGCTAAGAGTGAGGCGGGTGGAAATCTGACCGGTACCATTCCCGGTGGATCTTGCCCAAAATATGCAAGACCCTGAGCTGATGAGTAATTACTTAGCAGTATCCAAACGATCAGTGAAATTAAGAACGTTTGGATAGAATTGCACTTTGTCATTTTAATCTCCTATTTTATACTTATTCATAGTGGATATAATTTTTAATCTGAGCATTAACTATCTTACAATCAAATCATATCTCTGTTCTTTTAACAGCTTGCCGAAATCATTGGATTCTTTTTCCTCGGTAAGTTTGAAACCCACTTTTTTGTAGAGGTGTGCGGCGGCCGTTAGTTCATGGGTTGTCCACAAGTAAGATTTATTATACCTGCATTGATTCAAAAATTCCATGTAGAGATTAATGAGTTTTGCTCCCAGTCCAATTCCTCTATATTCCGGTTTAATAAAAAAGTATCTTAATTGTGCTGTTTCACCTTGGTTCATCAATAAAAGGAACCCTATTATCATGTTGTTATGTTCACAGATCCAAATTCGCTCTTTTTCAGGATTATAACTCTTATAAAACTCACTGAGTCCAAGGGCTACGTATGTTTCAAATTCAATTCCGTAATTATATTCTTTCTTGTAAAATGCTCCGTGAAGATAAATTAGGTAACCTATATCGCCCGGTTTAAATTCATTGCGTATTGTAATGTCATTAATGTTGATATTAGTCTTCATATAACATTCATTTAATTTTAATAAAGATCATGCATTAACGATTTAATGATTTACTTATCCGATAAGATAGTCTTAATACTTTCCATCATTTTTACAAGTTCGTTCCGATCTTTTTGATAAAGTCCAGCGATCATATTAGAAATTAATTTGTCCGAATGATTGTTCAATTTTAAAAATTCTGTTTTGCCTTTTTGTGTAAGGGAAAGAATTTTAAATCTTCGATCCACTGCGGAACTGCTTCTCCGTACAAATTTTTTCCCAACAAACCGATCAATTATTCTGCTTAAATAACCTAGATCAATGCTGATAACTTCGCGTATTTTTTTAGCAGTACAGTTCTTTGTATGGTAAATCTCGTATAAGATTCTCACATCAGTTAGTGTGTACGGGCTGTCCAGAATGTGCTGATCTAACAAACCTATAATATTTGTATAGAACCGGTTGAATGTTCTTATTTTTCCAACAAGAATTTTATCTTTTTTCATATAATGAAAATAATGTTAATACTTGACTAAGTCAAGTATATATTTTCCCTTATATGCCAACCAGATATAAAAAGTCAAAAATGTAACTCATATTTTATTTTAACATTGCTCATTTTAGAAGGACCATCTTTTTTGTTTCAACGTAATTTGCTGCTATAAGTTGATAGAAATAGATACCACTCGTTAATTCACTCCCCTGCCTTGCTGTCAGGCTGGCATTAAATTCAATTTCATATGTGCCCGAAGACTTTTCTTCGTTAATCAATGTTACTACCTCTTTGCCAGTAATATCGTATACTTTAATAGTAATAAACGATATCTCCGGAATTGAATAATTAATTAATGTTTTCGGGTTAAAGGGATTGGGGAAGTTTTGATTCAACTTAAAATCCAGCGGCAGCTCGCCATCCTCCTTACCGACCGAAACCGGGACAACGGGAAGGAACACAACTGCATTCGCGTTCATTAAAGGTACGGCTAATATATCATCTATACTGTTATAAGATATATCTACCGGATCACCTGAATTAGTATAAAAAACTTCCGGTGGATTGCTGAAAACAGAATCGAACTTATATATTGATGACGTGAGCCACGATGAAATGTAGTAGTTACCAAAATCGTCTTTCGCAAAACCATCACATTGTCCTAAAGTAGTGTTTGCCACAACAGATACTGATGAATCTTCAAGACCGATTGCGAGGATAGGAATGTTATATCCAAAAGAACAAAGCAATAACCGGTTGTTAGGTTCATCGAATAAAATTCCATTAGGTTGAAGGCTTAAGCCGGTAACAAATGTAGAATAAACGTGGCTTTCAATATTCACTTTAATGATTTCTCTCGCGTTAAAATCCGTTATATAAATATTACCTGAATTATCTGAGGTGATATCATTATAATTTATTGCTCCCGGAATAGGTAAATTCATCACCATATTTTTTGTGGCGAGGTCAAAACCTTTTACTCTTGTACTACAACCGGCAAAAACTATATTTTCTGCGATATGAATTCCATTTATGCTTCCATGTCCGGTTACAAAATAGCTCTGTACACCATTGCTGTCAATTTG
>JAZGGS010000091.1:0-2946 GCA_036480595.1 Ignavibacteriaceae bacterium | reverse complement strand
TATTTATTAATTATTAGGGGTTACCATATATTTAACAACTGAGCTGTTTTTTGAATTATTAAATAAGGAGACTAGTTCTTCATTTCTAAATGAAACTTGTACAGAATTAAATTGCTCAACCGATATTTTCCCAGAGACTAAAAAATCAACGGCTGTTTGAAAAGTAAATGGATTAAGTAAAGAACTTCTAATTGAAATCTCTCTGTGGAAGAAGGATTGAAGTTTTAATGAAATAGTTGATGATTGCTCGGCAAGACCAAATAATAGTACTGTACCTCCCTCTTTTACAATTTGTAGAGATGTCCAGGCAGCATCTGATTTTCCAACACACTCTATTACTACATCGACACCACCGCATGTTAAATCTAAAACCTTTTCGATAAGATTACTATCACGTGAATCCAATACGTAATCTGCACCAATCACCGTTGCCAGTTTTCTCTTCTGATGGGAAGGTTCAATAATCAAAATTTCTGAAGCGCCGACTAATTGAGTCAATTGCAACATTAGAAGCCCAATAGGACCCCCGCCAAGAATCGCTATTTTATCGCCCAATTTGATTGA
The DNA here is from genome assembly GCA_036480595.1 of Ignavibacteriaceae bacterium. GTDB lineage: Bacteria > Bacteroidota > Ignavibacteria > Ignavibacteriales > Ignavibacteriaceae > JAZGGS01. The sequence goes on along the minus strand of JAZGGS010000091.1, from coordinate 2,382 downwards.
CGCTTTTTTAATTCCATGAATACAACAAGAAAGGGGTTCAGCAAATGCAGCCGACTGGAGAGAAAAATCATCGGGTAGTCTGTATACTTGTGAAGCGGGTACAATTGAATATTGAGAGAAGCCACCATTTTGAGTAACACCTAATGCTTTTAGATTTTTACAATGATTAACTTTTCCTTCCTTACAATAATCACAATAACCGCAATGAATATTTGGATTGATTACAACAAGATCATCAATGTTGAAGCCATTAGTACTCTTATCTTTTTCAACTATCCTGCCTGAATATTCATGGCCTAAAATAACTGGCGGTTTCGAAGGTGCTTTACCCTGAACTATATGGAAATCGGTACCACAAATTCCACAATATTCCACTTTAACCAGTAATTCTTGTGGTTCAATTTTCCTTAAGCTATAATCGACTAGCTCGAACTGTCGGGATCCTTTATAAATTCCCGCTAACATAAATTAATTATTATTTGCTGGTTCATAAAGTTTTTGTTGAATTTCTAACAACTAATTCTACAGGGACTAATATTTTTTTTGGTGAAATACTATTATTATTAATCATTTTAAGAAGTAACTGTACTGCTTCTGTGCCCATTTCCAATTTAGGAACCTTTATGGTTGTTAGAGGAGGATCTATCAATAAATCTGCTTCAACGTCATCGAATCCAATTAATGATATGTCTTCAGGAATTTTGTATCCATTATCTTTAAGGTATTGCATCACACCAATAGCAGTAGCATTATTGGAAGCAAATATGGCTGTTACCTTTTTTCTTTGCTGAAATAATTTTTCTGCTGATTTATATCCATTCTGCCTTGATAGATATTCATCATTAGTAATTATCAATCCATCATCTATAGTTATATCTGCCTTTTCAAGAGCAAGCTTATAGCCTTGTAATCTTTCCATTATACTTGAGTGTGATATTTCACCCCCTAAGAAGGCAATGTTCTTATGACCATTGTTTATAAGATACTCAGTAGCCAACATCCCTCCTCTTAAGTTGTCAATAAGGATGCTTGGGAAACCCTGCCCGTGAGGAATGTAATCAATGATAACTATAGGCATATTATATTTTAAGAGGGCGTCCAGCAATGCATCCGGAACCCAACCAGCAATTACAATTCCATCATAGTTTCTCTCCAAAATAAATCTTGGTAAAGGATCATTCTTCTTGAATGAAGAGTTTACTGTTGCAAGTAATATATAGTTATCCTTCTTACTAGCCTCGAATTCTGCACCTAGAAAAACTCTGGTATAGAAAGGTTCAGTACGTAAGAAATGCTCCTCTGTTAAAATAAATCCAATTTTACCGGTTTTACGTGATACTAATCCGCGTGCTGATCTAGAGGGGTGATAATTTAATTTTTTTATCGTCTTCAAAACTCTTCTACGAGTTTCCGTTGATATACGTCCGCCGTTATTTATTACTAACGATACTGTAGCAATAGATACATTAGCTTTAACGGCGACATCTTTTATAGTGACATTCATGAACTTAGTTAAACGTTTAACCAATATTAATATATTATTCTTTTCTTGTCAAGTTTTTTTTAGAATCTTCAACAAATTAATAATGAATACGCTTATTTTAGAGTATTATAGAAGATTTAATAATTTATATATTTGTTTTGCGCTTAAAATAATAGTAAAACGTTTAACTACTTTTATAAATAAAGTTGGTGAATCAAGCTTTGCGGGAAATCTCCCAACAAAGTTAGAATAATTATCTGCCTTCACTTAACTTGAGCTACACGAAACATTTCGTGAAGTGAAGCTTCCGCGAATAGGCAAATCAGCTAATTCATTTAAAATAGAAAAAGCCCTAAAACATTGAGTTTTAAGGCTTTTTTTAAGCTGGTGAACGGACTCGAACCTGCCTGCTGTAATTCTTCAGCATTTCGGTAACACAAAAGTTATATTTTTAATAATAACCTGGTGTTACTATAAACAACTAAACTATAAATGCTATTACTTCAAAATGGTTCACTATTTCAAAAAAATTAAAGTAAAAGTAAACAAGAAATGAACCCTTCTTAGTGAACATTTTGTTGTTGGTCTCAAGTTTTATTTCACTGAACATCTAAGGAAGAAACAAGATTATTAGATGATTATTAGGTCGATTTTACTGATGGTATCTAAGTGGGAGTAACCTTGCTGATTCTCTATCAATAGTCTATTGATATATATAATTTAGTCATTTAAGTGGCTGACTGAGTTTAATCTATTATTTCATCAACACCTGTCCGCCGATCCGCCGTGGTGGATTAGCAAAGGAGGATTTATCCGCCGTAGTGCCTAACGAAGGAGGACCATCTTTTTGGTTTTAACAAACGAACCCACTTGTATTCTGTAGAAATAAACACCACTTG
>JAZGGS010000090.1:0-5767 GCA_036480595.1 Ignavibacteriaceae bacterium | reverse complement strand
TTAAACTTTCCAAATCTATATCCGCCTCCAAATCCAACTGCCCACGATGATTTATACTCAGAAACTACCTCATCCTGAAAATTACTATCAAACTCATTATCATTTATTCCATCACCGTCTCTGTCAATTCCATTTAAAAAGAAATGAGTACCAACCGAGCCAGAGCCGCTTATATTAATACTAGGAGTTGTAATTGTTAGTCCGAATGTAAGTGGATGAAGATTTAAACCCATCCCAAATTTTAATAGCGAGCGCAGATTAAAATACCTGTAACTCCGAAGATCAGTGTATGATGCAATATCACCTTCCGATGGCATTACCTGGATGATTGTTTCACCCGAAGATTTTTGGCTCCTGTATGCCAAATACCAGGTAGCGCCAAACCCAATCATATCATTTAATTTTGTTGAATAAGTTAAACCACCCCAAACTTCATTAAACTCTCTTTGAAGAGATGTTCCACCCGCAAAATTCTCTTTACCTGGTGAGCTTTCAATAATATCAAGTGAATCTATAAGCCTTGTTTGAAATTCAAAATTCATTTTTTGTCTGGTGAGAATTGATAAAGCTAAACGTGCATCATCCAGAAAATCAAATTTGAAATCAAAAGCTACAAAAGAAGGTGAAGGCACAATGGTCGAAAAATCCAAATTTTTCCCTTTTCCAGCAGCATCTTCTACGGTAATTGATTCCAACTGATATACTCGCGCACTTAAAATAAAATTAGCATCCTCAAATAAAGCAACTGCCCCCGGATTGTAATAAGTTGCACTCAAATCGGAAACGCTGCCGATTACAGCGCCGCCTAACAACGTTGAGCGGGTTCCGTATTGAATGTTCCAGTAGTGGGCATCCTGTGCAAACAATTTACAAGTGAGTAAGAAAGAAAGTGTTAAGAAAATTATCATCTTAATATTCATAACGTTAATACTCCAATATTATAATTCATATTTAACTGATGTTTCAATTCTATAATCTATTTCTGATGCAGTTGTAGTAGGTTTATTATCATAAGTAAAATAAAATGATAATACCCAGTAAAAATCTATAAAAATTTCCCAATCCAGATCAATGTCAAGATTTGAACGAATCCTGCCAAAATTAGTAACACTTGGCAAAAAATTTAAACTTGTATTCAAACTAACTTTTGGAGCGTCATAAATAAATATTTGATATTGTCCGCTAAATAATGCTTCAATATTATATGTGGCTTCGGTAGAATCAATATACCACTCTCTGTTTACCGTTAGACCAGCGATACCAAGCAGCCAGTTATGATCGTCCTGAATAAAAGTGCTGCCGAAACCTCCACCAAGACTAGCACGAAGCTGGATACCCAACTCAGTATTTTCTTCTGCACCTACAAAACCGGCGTAAAACAATTTAGTTTCCATAAAGCGTCTGTAAGTTATATATATATCTTGCTTTCTTGAAGTTGTTTGTTCGTTTGTAGTAGTAATAACAGAATTTGCATTCAAATCTGCATAAAAAATTTTGGTTCTATAATTTCCGTTTAATCCAAAACTTAGTTGTCCAATCTGGCTTGCTTTTGTAAAACTTATACCAAGCCGAACGTAGCCATCTAAAATATCCCAGAAAGATTCTTTTATCCTCGTAATCTTAGCCATATATTTCATAAATAGTTTTGTTTCTAATGTAACACCCTTTATCAGCAGCATTCCATCATCGGCGGTAGGTTCAATTGAACCATAATAAACTCTTCCGTCCTGTAGCTCAACTTCGTAAATATTATCTGTTTTTACGTTTTTTATTTTATCCCATTTAATATTTATTGTTCCGGCATCATCAGTTTTAAAAACTAAAATTCCAAGTTCCAATCTCTTTACTTCACCGGTTATATGATCACCATTATTCATTATCACCACATCTGTTCTTTGTGCAAGAACCTGGTTTGTTAAAAGAAGAAACAAAATTGCAGTTAATAAAAAGAATGGACGGTTAATAAAATTTAGATTAAGCATAGCAGTATTTTTTCTAATCTGTACTTTCAGGTCCTAGCAAAATTGCAAACCACCTGGTTTCTTCGGAGCTATCTAGAATAATTTTTATTGTAATAGTAAGAGGGACCGATAAAAGCATTCCTATAGGACCAAGTATCCATCCCCAGAAAATAAGGGAGATGAATACTACTAATGTAGAGAGACCCAAACCTTTTCCCATAATCCGCGGCTCCAGGATGTTTCCCATTATTGTATTTATAATAAGATAACCTATAAGAACAATAAGTGCATCCCCGAACCCAAGCTGTACGATTGTTAATAACACAGCGGGAATTAAAGCAATTATAGATCCGATAGTTGGAATAAAATTTAATGCGAATGCAAGCACACCCCATAACACAGGGTAATCAACACCCACTATTAACAGAAAAATAGTTACAAGTAAACCTGTTCCAATACTTATTGCGGTTTTAATTGCAATGTACTTATTGATGTTTTCGGAGATAGAATTTACTCTCCTGATCGATGTTTCAGGATCATTAAACATTTTTTTTAGTTTTACAGGAAGACCTGATACTTCCAGCAGCATGAATATTATCATAAGAAGTATCAGGAAGCCGTTTGCGAACAGACCGCTAACTTCATTAAGCGCATTGGCAACAATTTTGAAAACTGATGAAGGATTAAATATTTCATTTAGATTTATCTGCTTTTCCAGAATTCCAGCTTCAGTCAGCCAGGCAATTACTCCCTGGATTTGGGATCTTAATTTTGTTTCGTACAAAGGAAGTTTTGAAGTAAAATCATTAATTGATGTACCGATTAGTAATCCTATAATAGAGATAATGAAGATGAAAGCAAATATTACTATCAACATTGCAAGCGCTTTTGGCAATCCTTTTTCCTGTAGCCAGAAATAGGGCGGTGAAGCGATGATGGAAATGAAAAGAGCAAGCAAAAAAGGAACAATAATCGATTCTGCTGCTTTCATTCCTGCAACTATTACTACGAATGAAGCTACTATTACAAGCAATCGTGCAGTTTGTGACTGTTCTGTTATTCTGTTTTTCATATTACCCGGAGTTTATTATTTAATCCTTAATTCGATTGGAAACCCCATCCAAATCCAATAATATATTCAAAAGCGGTCATCATAGCATCTGTATGATAAAAATGTGAGTTATAGTTTACGCTTATATCAACACTTAGATTACCGCTTATATTAGTTGTAAGACCTATACCAACCTGCCAGGCATATTTAACAAGTGTTCTGTTCTTTTTTTCTCCCTCAAGATTGGTGTTCTCAAAAACAAGATTTAATCCGTTCATAAATGATACAAACGGCATAAACCTATCGTCATTAAAATAATATCTTCCGCCAATATGCAGCGGTACAACAACAGAAGATGCATTTTCAAAATTTACACCATCTTTTAAACTGTTACTAATAAAACCTGTTCTTAATATCAGCAGGTTATGATCAGGGAAAGCAATTCCATAGTTAAGATATCCACCGCTTGCATTAGACCAAACTTCTGAATAACTGCTGAGATATCTTTTATAAATTCCTTCAACCGTTATTCGGTTTGTAAGGTATTTTCCGTCTTGCGCTAAAATTGAATTTGAGAAAAACAAAAATCCAACTAAAAACAAAAGTATTATTAATTTCTTCATTTTTCTTCCTTAAAAAAATAAAACTCTATTGTAATGTTTTAATTATTTATAATAGCTGTTCTAAAGAATACCCTTAATATTGGATGATTTCTTTTTACATCCGGAAAGTTTTCGTAAAAACTGTTTCTCCAATAAATTCCGGCTCCAATACCAAATGAAAAATACTTTGTGATAGGATACTGAGCTTCAAGCCAGAGCCAGTGAACATGATGTTTTGAATCACTTGGTTCGGTTTGAGTCCAAAACCAGTTTCCATAATAAAATATTTTAATGTAATCCCAAATTCCGTTTCTAATGATAGTTACTAATCTTAATCCCACACCGGGACCAAAATCGTAATTCCTACCTTCGACATCTCTAAAGTAATCATTAGGGGTTGCACCCATTATAACACCATTAATTCCTATTTGTGTAACAAGTTTAGTTTTGGTTCCAATTGGATATGCAGAAAGCAGGTAGGGATGAATTACCGTTGCACCATAAATAAAACCTGAAGAGGTTGTATCAACATCAGAGAAATTTTCCCGGAGAAGATTGTTGTAAGTAAAATCAAGAGTAACACCAAAATTGTGTTTGTTCTTTTTCACGTTCCAACCAAATAAATAACCGCTGCTTGTAAGCTGTGTAAAATGTGGCAGTGCAGAAGATATAGCCATTCTCATAGCAAAGAAATCAAATGGTTTCCTTGCTTTCATTTTATTACCGTAAACTAAATCAAAACCAAACAATCCCTGAATCTCCTTTTCACGAAAATCCTTTACACCTTTTAAATCTACATTCCGGGTTCCTGCATCAAATGTTATAAGAAAATCATCCGGTCTGCTCCATTCCGGATTAGGAAAGTTTTTTCCCATCTCTCCGGTAATGGCTCTGTTAAATCCGCGAACAGGATTTATAAGAGTGCCAAAAATCTCACCCCAGACTCTTTCTGAACCTGAAGAGGTATTATCAGTAACCATTGAGGATAATCTGTAAATTATCTCACCAAGGTTTGCGCCGCCAATTCCGGTGTAAATCCAATCATTAAATGCAGGTCTGAATGTTTCACCGAAGTATTCCCATATTGCACTACCGGTTAAGGCAAACGCAGTCGATTCCCAGAAATCATATCCATTTGTTCTTCCTGCATTAAAAAAAACTGCACCATGGTAAGGATGTGCAAAATTGTTTGTGGCAAAATTGTCCCCGTCATATTCCCATCCGTGGCTGATATTTCTCCACCAGGTTTCTTTACTCACATTTGCCCAGTTATCAGCAGGATCCTCCCAGTCTCTTATCCACTTAGCAAGTGCCCAGGGAATAAATTCCAGTATTGCAATTTCTCCTGCTGCAGTCCAAAAGTGCTTGGTAGATTCCCAGGATTTGGAACTGTAATCAAACGAATCTAAAGATGCCGATAAATTCCCTTTGATTTTTAATCGATTATAATCAATTGCCAGACTCATTCCTTTTCTATTATTGAGGTCTGATTCACTAAGGGAACTATTTGAATTTGATAATGCAAGGAAGATCTGATTGTTGAAGTTGGTGGATTTTTGTTCTGCATCCTCTATACCATTAGATTGTGCTTGGGACAAAGATGTAAATAGTAGAGGGATAAAAATGAGATTAAGAATAATCTGGTTCAACGATTTACTTGTAAATTTTTTTATCATAATACCTTTCTGCAATATTTTTTCATGCAATAGATATCAATTAGAAGCAGTGTTGTTATATTTCATAAATATTATCAACATTAAATATAAACCCGTTTGCTTTTATTAAAAAAACAATTTCTATAAAACAATTTGCCAAATTCTCAAGTGCAAAGCAAAAAGATTTTGTTGTTGATGAAATTTATTTTTAAATCATGATTGAACAAAAAAAATTAAAAATTAATGTTCAGGAAAGAACTAGTGTAACTAGTGTAACCTCCAAGCGCATTAGACTACTCGTCTGTAAAGAACCGAGTGCTCCAATATATGGTCCTCAAAAGTAAATTTTATTGTGTATATATTAGTCTCACTTGGAGTTACTTGAGATGGTTCAGTTCCCGGCAACTTTTATAGGTATGAGACTGAAGATATAAAAATTGTAATAATAGTCTAATTTTCTTCGTTTTGTTTTATTTCTTATCTCATCTGAAAAAGTTA
>JAZGGS010000089.1:0-2022 GCA_036480595.1 Ignavibacteriaceae bacterium | reverse complement strand
ATAACGATTACATCAAAATCCCATTTTTCTATATACTTTTCTGTCTCCTCACTTTTTGTAAATATCTTATTATGAATTGTTATAAGTATATCATTACTTCCCGGAGCGTTTATAACTTCATTTGTTGAATATTCATCTCCAAGCAAAAACCTGAATTCTGTATCTGGTCCAACGTTTTGAGTTTCAATTTTTTTAATTAAGCTGCCCAAATTATTGCGGTTTGTTCTTTCCTCATCAGCATTTACTTTCCGGAAGATAATTTTTAGAACACCATCTTTAAAAGAACTGTAATATGATGGTATCCTGGTTTTGGAGTGCACACGAATCAATGTTCCGTTTGCCATTTCGGTTATAGATAGACCGGTTATAGAAAGTCCCGTTACAGGAGGCAGGTCGGGATTGTTGTAAACCCATTGCTGGCTTTCCAGGGGGAAATCAATTTCATCACCGATAAAAAGTTTATCCGGCTCTTCAAAACTTAATTGCCTTCCATAAGCTGATTGTAGCGGCTCCAGGCAGTACTTTAGCGGGACGTAAATTTTATTGTTTATTATATAACTGGATGTTGGAAGTTGGTAAACTATAGGAACACCGGTTGAACGGGGAGTGATAACCAAGTAGGGATTTTTCCCGGTTGCCTTTAAAAGATATCGTTTAAATTTTAATTCTATTTTGCCTGTATTTTTGCTGTGGTAATGGTTTACAAATTCTGCTTCGGCAAAATCTTTAAGTGAAAAATAAACCGATCCCTCTCTTAAATAAACAGGAATATGTTTTGTGCCTTTATCGGATATTACAGCAATATCTTTTTGCGCAAAGGCATAGGTTGACAAAACAAATAATAGTATGAAAATTATTCCGCTTTTCATCGGTTTATAAAATCTATCCAATGAACGGCAGCATAAAACCACTTTTCTTTTTATATGCAGAAAATTCTTCTGTAAAATGTTTTCTAAGCAGTTTATCTTCAATTGATGCTCTCATAATATAAATTGGTATTTCAATTATAGCCAAACCGCCGACTATGTAACTTAAAGTTGCCGCAGCCACTCCCAGGTCAACCAACAACTGGCAGAGGTACTGAGGATGCCGTATAAATTTATACGGACCGTTTGAAACCAGCTTATGATTTTTTTTGATCAATATATCCTGTGAATAATTCTCTCCAAGGGATTTAAATGTCCAAACCTGTATCCAGGAAAAAACCAGGTAAACTGCTGCCCCCGCATATCTTATAGTATTGTACTCTTCCAGGTATTCAATTGTGCCAACCTGGAAAACACCAAATATTAAAGCTATTAGTGATAAAGTTGAAATGATAGGCGGGAATTTCTGGAGGAATGTTTGCGGCTTTTCCTTTACTGCTATTACTTTCGATTTAAATCCCTTTTTGGCACCGGTTATGTTTGCACCAAAAGTTGCTATAATATTTAGCAGTATAATAATGTTTAGCGGATCCATAAAAATAATTTTAGTATGATGAAAATCTGTGAATTACAGAGATGGAAAAAATCTAATATTAAAACTTATTTTCATCCCTTTTCCTTGTAAATGAAAATGTTTTGCAGTTGATGATTACTCAGTACTTTTACCATGTTTTTTCATTATCTCAGTCCAGTCTTCCATGCTAAGCTGTTCCGATTCATCAATTAGCATTACAGGAATATCATCTTCAATCCTGTACCTGCGCCGGGTTTTTTTATCTGTAGATACCAGTGTCTCGCCGTCCAGAACCAACTCGGCTTTGGTTTCGGGGCAGCAGAGGATATCCAGTAAATCTTTGCTTATCATATTATTTAAAGATTGTTAATAAGTCTTAAAAGATAATCTTATTCTGTAAAAAGTAAAAGGCGGAGACAATACTTAAATCATAATAATTGAATTTAAAAAAATATTTAACTAAAAAAAATTAAAAGCAACTTGCATCATTCAGTAACTATTATTAAAATACTACCCCTCACCCTTAAGTCCCCCGTAAATCTCGGTCTCTTTGAAAAAAGAGAGTGGGAGGGGGACTGTTTT
>JAZGGS010000088.1:0-7453 GCA_036480595.1 Ignavibacteriaceae bacterium | reverse complement strand
TTCTTCAGTAGCACTGCCGATATGAGGAAGCAATACTACATTATTCAGTTTTATAAGCTCTTTGCTTATTGCCGGTTCATTTTCATAAACATCAAATCCCGCACTGCGAATTTTATTTTTCTTTAACATTTTTATGAGAAACGATTCATCAATTATTTCTCCACGTGCTGTGTTTACAAGGATAGCAGTTGGTTTAACTAAATTCAATCTTTCCTTGTTTAAAAAATGATGGGTATTTTTATTTAGGGGAAGATGAACGGAAATAAAATCCGATTTTCTCAGCAGCGTATTAAGTGTAACTTTCTTCGCACAAAAACCGTTTTCCAAATCATAATTTTTTTGTGAATCATAATAAATTATTTTAGTTCCGAATGAGTGAACACGCGCTGCAACTGCACTTCCGATTCTTCCGGCTCCGAGAATTCCAAAAACTTTCCCCTTCATCTCTACACCAAGAAGCATTTTTGGTTTCCAACCCTTAAATTTTTGTAATCTTACAATTCGCTCTGCTTCGTATAATCTTCTTGCACATGCAAGCACCAGCGCTATTGTAAGATCCGCAGTTGATTCTGTTAAAACATTTGGTGTATTTGTAACAAGTATTTTTTTACTTTTAGCATATTCAACATCTATATTATTGTACCCAACAGCAAAGTTGGCAATCACTTTACAATTTGGCATTTGGTCTATTAAGGAACGATCTATCAGCTCTGTTAAAAGGGGGATTAGGGCATCACAATCTTTTACTTTTTTATGCAGAATGTTTTTAGGAATGGGACGATCTTCTTTGTAGTAATCAAAATTTATCCTGTTCTTTTTCAACAGTTTGTAAGCAACTTCAGGGATGTCACTTGTGATAAATACTTTCATTTACTTAACTAAAAAAATATTATAGGTAAAGTTATACCTTAAGCAAAAAGTAGTTTTACAATAAACAGCGCTCCTAAAATTCCGGCAACGTCTGCTATTAATCCAACTGGTAATGCGTGTCTTGTATTCCTGATATTTACAGCGCCAAAGTAAACCGCAAGAACATAAAAAGTTGTTTCCGTACTTCCAAAAAAAGTAGAAACTAAAATCCCGATAAAGGAATCGGGACCGTAAACAGTTAAGTTCTCTGCCATAATTCCAAGCGATCCGCTGCCCGATAATGGTCTCATCAGCGCCATAGGAAGAGCATCTGCGGGCATGCCGACCAAATTAGTAAGCGGGCTAAGAATATAAATCAACCAATCCATTGCGCCGCCGGCTCTAAAAATTCCAATGGCAACTAGCATTGCCACTAAATATGGAATTATTTTAACAGCAATTTTAAATCCTTCTTTAGCCCCTTCTACGAACCTTTCATAGACCTTCACTTTTTTCAGAGCGCCATAGCCAATAAATACCAAAATTAAAACTGGAATAGCCAGGGCAGAAACTATCTCTATAAAATTCTTAAAACTATCTGCAGAAACAAAAGAAAACATAGAAGCTAATGAAGAAAAAAGGCCGCTAATTATTATAGTTGCTATTACTGCAAGGATTAGAAAAGCTGAAAGAATAAATTTAAAATTCTGCTTTATCCAATCAGTAAACTTCCACGATTTTATATAAAATTTTTCTATGATCTTTGCAGATGTAATGCCGGCAACGGTGGCACATAAAGCTCCAAAAATTGAAGTGCCGATTATTACTGCAGGATTGGTGCTTCCTGCCGCCGCCCTAACAGCAATTGCAGTTGCGGGAATCAAAGTAAGCCCAGCTGTATTAATTGCTAAAAACGTTACCATTGAATTTGAAGCAGTCCCTTTGTTCGGATTTAATTTATCCATCTCTTCCATTGCTTTAAGTCCAAACGGAGTTGCAGCATTACCGAGCCCAAGCATATTAGCAGAAATATTCATTATCATGGAACCCATAGCAGGGTGATCGGTTGGTATTTCGGGGAATAATCTTTTTGTAATGGGTTTTAAAAGATTTGCGATCAGCTTTATCAAGCCGGCATCCTCAGCCACTTTCATTACCCCCAGCCATAAAGCCATTATACCAATTAAGCCTAGAGCTATGTTAACAGCAGTACCGGCATAATCGAGCGCTGCAAACGTAACATCCTTCATTTTAACAAACGTAATTTTTTCCAGGACTACTTCTGCCAGGAATTTATTTCCTTCCAACTGTTTGCCAAGAACTATAGTACCGGTTATATCATCTTCTTTACCACTGGCAGCAGCCATTTCCTTCCATGTTTCCGGTGAGTCATCTTGAATAGACAAATATAGAGGATATTCTTTTTTATTTGCTGAATAAGATATTTTTGCTGGAAGTGTAAAATCAGTTTGATGATTTGTATTATAAAATTTATTGAATCCGGAAGATGAAATGGAGATGACAGCTTCGTAAGTGCTGTCTTTAAATTCACCAGCCTCATTATCAAAAAGAAGTGTTAGTTCAAACGGTTCATTATTCCGGTATTTATTATCTGCCTGGTTAATAATATCAGTTGTAAAAGCTGCACCAATCCCCAGTAATAATAATCCAAGCCAGACATAATTAAGCAAGAAGGTTCTCCGAGATTTTTACAAGTAATAAATCTGAAAATAAAAGTTTAATATCCTATCTCCTCAAATGCTAATAATTCCTCAGAATCTACAAACACAAGCTTACCCATTGAAGTGGTTCTATCATCCGGGAGAATCAATTTCCCCGAATACTTTTGAATATAAGTTTGTGTTATATCGTTTATAACTTTTTTCTCTTCGGCTTCTCTCAAATTACCGGTAACAAGGATTGAAAACAGCCGGTAAATAGATTCTTCCTTTACATCAGTAGTTTTTTGCTTTAATACTGTAAACCGCGAAAGTGAATTAAACTTTATACTTTTCAGCAGTTCCTCATCATCAATAAAGATAAAAATATTTTTATCCTGGTAAACAAAATTAGTTGCAAGCTGAACAAACTCTGTCTTCTTAAGAGAAAGAGAAATCACCCCTGCAGTAGCCGAGTTCAGTTCCTTTTCAACAAGCTCAAGGTTTCGTATTGTAGTTATCTTCTTTTGCATTTTTATAATTGCTTGTAATAATCCTTTAAAATATATTAATTCTTTATATAGTTAGAAAAATCGGAAATACAGGTAGTGTAATTTATTGAGAAACTACAACTCGAGCAATGATTAAAATTAGGTTTAAAATTATTTTTCCTCACACTATCTAGAAACAGTTTAATTTCCTGCTTTATTTGTCCTCTTTCTTTTTCATTAAGATTAACTATTACTGCTTTAGCAGGATGTTTAAGAAAAACTATTCTTAGCTGGATATCAATAACTTCTTTAAACAACCTTCTAACAATATATGCATAAAATTTCAATTGAGTTATGTAGTTATCAACTCGTTCCTGTATTTCATTTTCTTCAATATCGTCAGTTTTATAATCTACTATTATTAACCTGCCCTTGTCCAAAACCAGTTTGTCAATAATTCCATACAAAAAATGATCATGTTCATTAAGATAAACTTCAAGTTCGTTATGAAAATGCTTAAAAGAATTTAAAAACTTAATTTCTTCAGATTGATAAAATTCAACTAAATAATTAACAATTTCTTTATTTAACGTATCCTTCAGTTTAGAAAGCTCGCTTGAGAATGATAATAACTTATCAAGTTCATCTTTAACAAAATTGTTCAGGTTACCTAGCGATATTCCCTTTTCGAGAGCAGAATGAACGATCATTCCCTTTACATTTGCATAACCTGAAGTCACCGGCTTTTCATCTTCCGGAGAAGCAAGGTTATCTTCACCTGGTTTAAACTCATACGTTTTTCTTTTTTCGGATTTTTTTTGCCAGTTATCGTAACGGTTGAACAATTCAGAAAAGCCAAGATCATATATTAGTTTATATTTAACCGGGCATTGATGAAACACAGATAATTTGGTTGCGGAGATAATCTCTCCTTCAGGAATGTCTAAGATTGGTTCTGTACCAAATAATTTTTTATCATCTTTTCTTTCAACATTCAATCCTGTAAAATCAAAATCCTTAATATTATCTATAACAGGAATTTTAATTTTAAGTTTCTTAATTTCATTTTGATATTCATTCTCATTCTTTATAAGAAATTCAAGGTCTCCCTCCAGTTCTATTTCACCCGGACTAACATCTCTCTGCAAACCATCTTCTAAAAAGTGCATAAAAGAAGAAGCTTTGTACTTCTCATTTTCTGTGGATGAAATGAAGAGGTAATTCTCCGCTCTTGTTACTGCAACATAGAAAAGCCGTTTTAACTCTGCGAAATTTTTTTTCTCTTCAACCAGGTTATGCGTGTTTACTATTGGCGCTGCTTTGTATTCGCTAAAATAATCATCGTGTAAAGGAACTTTGGTTAGCAATCCATAATTTTTATTTACGGAAACTGATTTTGATTTTACTGAATCAATTACTGAAGTATGATGGCAATTAAAAAGAAACACAGCAGAAAATTCCAAACCCTTTGCCTGGTGGATGGTTAGAATGTTCACTCTTTCCTTATCAGCACTTAAATCTGCCTGTGCTTCGTCGCCACGCCTGTTAATAGCTTCTTCTAAAAAGTTCACATAATCATAAAGTGTTCTAAAACCCTGCTTCTCAAATTCTATAGTTATTTTAACCAGCTTATTAATATTTGCAAGTTCCTGTACACCGGATTTTTTTGATGAAATTACAGGGAGAAAATCTGATTCGCTAAGAATTTTTCTTAATAGAAAAGGTGTCTCCACACGGTGGCTAATCAAAAGATTTTCTTCCAGTTTACCGGCTATCGCGTTCCATGTACTGTTTTGTTTTTTCGCTTTACTAATTTTTTGCCAATAATTATCTCCATCGAAGAATGACAATTCAAATAACATGGAATCTGAAACATTAAAAAACGGGGAGCGTAGAACACCAACCAGTACAGTATCATTTTCTTTGTTAAGAAGGAATGAAAAATAATTGTATATATCGTAAACAGCCTGCTGCTGGTAAAATCCTTTGCCTCCAAAAATTGAGTATGGTATTTTATACTTTGTAAATGATTTTTCCAGACTTGCAAATGAACTTCTTTTCCGAACCAGCACCGCAATGTTATTCCAGTTTTTATCTCTCTTCTTAAACTGGTCATCTACAAGCTGTAAAATTCTTCTGGCAACTAAATCGGCTTCAGCATTATCATCATCTTCATCCGATAAAAGTATTTCCACTTTACCATCAAAATCATTATCCCTGGCACATATAAGTGAAGAGGGTTGAACTTCGTTATAAAGTTTTATTGGATTTTTAAATATTTCTTTAAAAATATAATTAATAAACAAACAAAGGTTCGGCGCCATCCTGAAACTATCGGGCAGCACTAACTTAGAGCTCTTTCCATATCTTTCAACTATATCAAGCTTTGTCCGCTCAAACACTTCCAGTTCCGCATCCCTGAACTGATAGATGCTTTGCTTTTCATCACCAACAACAAAGAGGTTTCCCTTTTTAAGATAATCTAAAATGGGAAGAAATATTTTATACTGGATTTCGTTTGTATCCTGGTATTCATCAACCATTAAGAATTTATATTTTTCAGAGAGTGCTTCTTTTACATTATTATTTTGCAGAATATTTTTTGTCTTAATTAAGATGTCTTCATAATCTAAAAATCCGTTTTCTCTTTTCTTCGTTTCATACTCTGCAAGGACATACTCAAAAATGTTGATTAAGCTTTTCCCATATTTTGCAAGCTCAGTTTCAACAAGCTGGTGACCATCATCAACAACCAGTTTTGAAATATCTTTGAAGAATGTTTCAACAGAGATAATCGATTCCTGTAAACCATCTCTGAATTGTTTAGATAAATATCCTCTATCCCTAACTTCTCCTTTACCCGTGCAGGCAAGTGTTTTAAGCTCATAGAGCAAATTAAGCAGCACCTTAATGTTTATGTTATCTTTATCTTTAGTTATATATTCTTTAACCTTTAATGCAATTTCATTACTAGCATTAAGTTCAAGCACTTTGTCATTAATAATATTAAGGTGCTTCCAAAACTTATCTTCTTCCAGATTATAAATATCCTCTGCCAGTTCAATAAAAGAATTGTGGAAAAATGCTGCAATTTCTGAATGAGAAGAATGATATATTTTATTAGCCAGCTCAATTACATTTTTTCTTTTTTCAACCAGTTTAATTAATTCTTTTTCAAGCAGATACTTGGATGAAAAGAGACGGAATAACGATTTTATCTGTTCATTGTTATCACTGCTTAAAAGTTTTTTTATTGTTTCTTCAACAGCAAGTTCGAGCAGTTCGCCTGATGCCCCGGCATCAATTGGGATAAAGTTTGCGTCCAGTTCTGCTTCAACCGGATATTCGCGTAAAATATCCAGGCAAAATGAATGTATAGTTGAAATGTTAACCGACACCAGTTGTCTTCTTATATATCTTAATTTCTTTTTAAGAAGATTATCCAAAGTTGATTTGTACATAAGATCAATTTCTTCAGATATTTTTTTGTAGAGCTCACCCGCTGCTTTTTCCGTAAAGGTAATGGCTGCAATATTGTTTAAGGGAACTTTAGCTTTTACTGCTATTTCAAGGTATCTTTTTGCAAGCACATAAGTTTTACCGGAACCGGCATTTGCAGTTAAGGAAACAGACTGCGAAATATCTAATGCAACAGATTGATGAGGAGTAAGAGATTGTACCTTCATCAGGTTTCCGAGTTGGTTTTTTCCTGGTGAAGAGGAATTATTATTGCAAAAGTTGTACCTGCTGGAGAAGATTCGACAAGTTGTATATCACCATTAAGACGTTCTAAAAATCTTTTTGTTAATTTTAAACCTAAGCCCATACCTTTATCTTTAGTTGTAAAATTAGGTTTAAATATTTTATTCTTGTTTTCTTCATCAATTCCGTTTCCGTTGTCTTTAAAAAGAATCGAAACAACATTTTCATTTTCGGAAATTTCAATATCTATACTTGTAGCTTTTGCCTGGATTGAATTACGAATTAAGTTAATCACCATTCTTCTTAACTGTGATTTATCGGCTTCAATCAATAAAGTATCATCGGGTATTTTTAATGAAAAATTAATACTTTCATCGGTAAACAGGTTAATCGTATCTTTTACTATTGGAACCAGTTCAATTACTTCAAAATTAATACCGGGCATTTTTGCAAAAGTAGAAAATTCCGAAGCGATAAGACTGAGATTATCAATTTGATTTAATACAGAATGAGCTAGTTTAACAAATACACTTCCAAAATCTTTCTTTTTATCTTTATATGCTGCTACCATTTGTTGAATGGATAACTTCATAGGAGTTAACGGATTTTTTATTTCGTGGGCAACTTGTCTTGCCATCTCCTTCCATGCATTTTCCCTTTCCAGCTCTGCAATTTCAACCTGGTTCTTTTGCAGTTCACTGGTCATCGATTCAAAGCCGTCAAAAAGATCTTTCAGTTCTCCTTTTTCATTAT
>JAZGGS010000087.1:0-3362 GCA_036480595.1 Ignavibacteriaceae bacterium | reverse complement strand
TAAATTCCATCACATTAGCACCACCTAAACAGTGTCCCGCTGTAACTATTTTACCATTGGGAATAATCCAACCTGTACATCCAATACTTAATAATCTGCCGGTAGCCGGCTGGTCTGATGCAATCCGGTCATCAGTAGGACCGCAGATGCTTTCTATCACGTTTCCAACTCCCCATTCACCTACAACAACTTCGTTTACTATAAAGAAAATATTGTTATCCAAAGGAGCAACGAACAAGCTAATTTCCACAGCATTTCCGTTAAAGAATGCACTGAAATTATTCCACTGTTCTATACTAACAGCATCCAGTCTTTGCCGGTAGCCATCTTTTAGTGAAGTTATAATTATATAACTTTCGTTACCAAGATTTGCCTTTCTGAAATGAAGCCCCATCCAGGGGAAATCATCAATTCTTACAATACCTGAAAATACTTCAACAGTATTACCTGCCTGGTTACTGCCATTATAGAATCCGGATTCCAGTTCATAAGGTTCTATATGATAGGGAATTTCTGCCGGCTGGGCTAACAAAATTCCAGTTGATAGGAAGAGAAAAGAAAACATAAACAAGAAAAAAGTTTTCATAGTTATCCTTCGTTATTAATTATTATAAGGGTTAATTTATTGAATTGGATTTTTCTAGAATCACAATAAAATATTCTGCCGAGCTAAACTTGGATATAGAAATATTCAAAAATTTTCATTTAACTTAATAAAAATTCTGTTCCTTTCAAATTATCGTGACAAAATATTAATTTAACAGAATCCAAACATTTTATGGCAGATGCCGTCTTTTGTAGCGTGGCTTCATCGTTAGTAGGATTTTTGATTAAATGCCACTATCATTTAATAAGCACCATCTTCTTTGTCTCAATAAAACTTCCTGTACGTAGTTGGTAAAAATAAATTCCGCTTGGCAGGCTGGCAGCGTTGAAATCAACCTCATAACTTCCAGCAGGTAATTCTTCATTCGCTAGTGTTGCAATTTCATTACCTAAAACATCATAAACTTTCAAAGTAATTAACCTCTCCCTCTGTCCCTCTCCTTGGTAAGGAGAGGGATTTAAGGGTGAGGTGGGGATTGTAAATCTGATTGTTGTTGTAGGGTTAAACGGATTGGGGTAGTTTTGCTCAAGGTTAAATGTGTACAGCTTTTGATGATTATCATCCGAACTTACAGGATTTCCGTTTTTAAATGTTACATCCATACTATCGATTACGTAATTTCCGGCTTCATCGAATGCTTCAATAAAAATGCGGTAATCACCATCATAATAATTGGCAGTGGAAAACGCCAGGTCTTTTTCGGAAAGTTCAAGTAATGAGTCGCCGTTACTGTTTGTAACTATATGATAATAGTTTCTTTCCAGATCCATCCAGCTTGATGTTGTTAAAATGTTATCACGTTTATACATCACCACGGCGTAAGGCTCATAATTCTCACCGCTATAAAAAGGATAGGTATGATTTAAGATATGACCCATTCCCCTGGTTAAAATGGTATCACCGGTGGCTAGACTTTTTATCCAATAGTAAGTCCTGAATGCCGGCTGCTGCCATTGCGAATCACCAGCGTAATCAACAACTTTAACAATAATATCAACGTCGCCTAAAAGACTATCCGGCGTAAGGTAATTGCTGGTTTCGTTTGCACAAAAGCCAAATTTGGAATAGCCAAAAACCGGTTCAATAACCGGTGCCGTTGTATCGGGAAGCGGCTGCAAGGCAAGCATCGGGTTAAAGTTAATTCCCCACTCGTTATCATTGTAATACCAAACCAAGCCGGAATCACGAATCTCTACAAAATGGATATGTCCCCAGTTACTGCTCCACTCTATTATATCTCCAAGGTAATCGTGTATTTGAACATTATCACCGACATCAAACTGAATTGAACTTTCAATCAAATGTGCATAAAGCCAGCCATCGGAATAACCCGCAACCTGCGTATCGCTGATTGCTATCCGCCAATATGCAGCGCCGCCAATAGTTAAAACCAGTTTTACAATCCCGCCTTCAACAGCATAAGTTGGTTCGGCAACAGGAGTAATTAAATCGAGCCCCTGGTGCAGGTATGACCACTCACCTCCACCGTTACCCATGTGCTGTTCATAATGATTCCATACTGTGCGCATACTATCAAACGGAGCGAAGGGCCACGGAATAGGATCGTAACCGGATTGGTTTTGTCTTTTAACAAATGGTTCCAGTTTTTCTGTAAGTAATTTAGATTTACCTTCTTTTTCCTCAAGTAGATTACCCTGCAAGTTATAAATTCTTAAGATGCCGGAGGATTCATCATTTGTTTTTTTGTGAACTCCTGTAACAATTTTATTTTCAAATATTTTCAAATCTTTAAATGATAATTCACCATTCAACACTTTTGAAAATACGATACTTCCATCAGCTAAATTATAAACAATAAGTTTCCGTTTGTTTATTACTGCAGCAAGATTATCTGCTGAGGATAATTTTACTTTCCTTATAAAATCGATATTCAACGGGAAAGAATTCAGTAATGAACTGCTGCCATGAATGTTAAGCTTACCTTTCGTTACAATGGCAGTAAGTGTGCCGTCCTCAGAGATAGCAAAGCTGCTTCCCTTTTCATGTTTTATATTCTCACCTGTCAGAAGATCAATTATGTGCAGATTATCAGAAGCCATTACACCAAAACTGTTTCCGCTTTCCGAAAAAGAAAACTGGTCTGCATTTAAAAATGTTGTAGTAAAAATATGTGAACCGTATTTTGAGTAACCATAGATTTTGAGTTCACCCATAAAGTGTTTTGAATGATCGAAGAAAAGAACAAACCCGGAGTTTGATATAGCAAAATCGGAACCGGGTGATTTTTGCAAAGTAAAAAGTATTATACCATTTTCAGATAAGTTGAAATTAAATAATTCCCTGTATTCGTCTGTAACTCCGCCAATATTATAAACAGCAAAATATTTTCCATTTTCAGAATATGCACGGCTATCTAGCGGAGTGTTGTGATTTGTTATCAACCCGTTTATAGCAGTTGAAAGATCATTAACACTTTGCTGTGCATTGATGTTGGTTAATGTAAATAAGAGGTATGTGATTAACAGAAGTAGTTTATAAAGTATCATATTCTTGCCAAGCAAATAATTAATTACTGAAATTTTATTTAATTAAAATAAGCTTTTTAGTATCCACAAATCCGCCTGCCCTAAGCTGATAAAAATATATCCCGCTTGTCAGGTTCGTTGCTCCGCCTGTGGCGGAAAACTCAACTTCGTATTCTCCAGCAGGTTTTTCTTCGTTAACCAAGGTTGCAACTTCTCTTCCCAAAATATCGTAAACTTTAAGTGAAATAAACCTCTCCCTCTGTCCCTCT
>JAZGGS010000086.1:0-12396 GCA_036480595.1 Ignavibacteriaceae bacterium | reverse complement strand
AACCGCCGGCAGCATTTAGAAATGAGCTTAGTTTTACATTAAATTCCTCTGAATCTTTATTGGGTCTTAAAACACACCCTAAGCTGAACACAAAAAGATATGCCAGTATGAAGAGTACATTTGTTTGGGGTGATGTAACAATTTGCATTACATTTCCAAAGAACGGATTATTTAAGAACCATAGAAGATGTGCAAAGTAAGTAAGTACAATACCATAAATAAGTAATCCCCGCCAAGAGTATCTTAATGTGAGATAGACAATAAGAGCCGACAAAAGTATAAGCGAGATAAAAAATAAGTACGCATTACTATTGATCATAGCCGTGACATATCCGAGTAAAAGTGCTAGTGCAATTAGATAAACGGAACTTCGCCTTACAGCTAGCACTAATGAACCTGCAGTTACTATTACCAGTAAAAGGATTTCGATCCCCGGGCTGGATATTAGCTGTTCTCTTCCAAAAAAATGAAGACGCAGAGTAGTTAAATAAAATATTACCATACTGCCGCCAACAGCATACCCGGTAAATTGAGTAAAAGATTTTTTTAAAATCTTTGCGGCGATAAGAACTATCACTGTCATCAGGTAACCGAATACAATAGGAAATCCTATAGGTAATCCTTTAAGTGGAAAAGTAAGGAAGAAAATCATTCCGATGATAAAAGCCACAATAGCAACTTTTGGAATCCAGTATTCCCCGAGCCTGATTTCAAGGTCATCATCAGCAACAGGTTTTATCACTTCCGGAACGGGCTGTACTTTATCTTCAACCGTTTCCGGCTCAATCTGCAGTTTTGTTTCAACCTGTGATAACCGGTCTTCGATGTTTTTTAAACTTTTTAAGATACTCTTTAAAGCCGAACCCTCGGACATTTTATCCATTTGTATTTACAAAATATAAGTTTTTTTGTGAAACAGAATTTATGCTTTTTTCTTTTCAATATCTCTTATTTTAAGGAATAGTGCAACTGCGAATAGAATGAAAACAACTGTTGCTATAGCAAATCCTCTTCTTCTCGAAAAGTATTCGTCCAATTCTTGGTCTGCCAGATCAATTGCTTGTTTAACAACTTTTTCTCCTTCTTCAGTCTTCTTTACTACTTTATTCAAATCAAAGGTATGAACAAGAGTTCTTGATTCAATAAGTTTTTGTCTGCCTTCCTGCAATAAAAACCTAATATCAATATCGTCCATTCCCTTGATCTGGACATCCGTAGCCTTTGTACCAGCAGAATCGTAGAGACTTACCAATTCTGAAATATGAAATTTTATATTCTTAGCTGCCTCATATCCGGTATCACCCTCTTCATGACAATTAACACAGAAAGCTTCTTTGTTCACTCCCACCAGTTTATCGCTGGTTTTTTTTATTGCATGATATCCATGGCACTGTTCGCATCCGTGAAATTGCATATCCTCGAATATCCTTGCCATCCTTGTCTGCCTGAAGAACTCCATATTAATTACATGGCAGCTTCCACAGATAAAAGTAACAGAAGTTAATCCCGGCGGTGTTGCACCATGATTACCATGACAATCGTTGCAGGCAGGAGCCCCGATATCCTTGTGTTCTAACAGGGCAATACCATGAACACTCTCAGCATACAGCTCATATTGATTTGAAGGTATCTTATATGATTTCATATATACTGAATTACTATGACACTTTCGGCAAGTTTGCGGTACATTGAGCGGATAAACTGAGGACCGCGGATCGCTTGAAGGCAATATGCTATGAATTGTATGGCAACTGGTACATATAGCAACTTTCTCATCCCCCTCTAAAAGTTGCGTTCCGTGAACACTTGTATAGTACTGCAACACCTGATCGGCAGGTAAACCAGGATGGTAGTTTCTCATAATTTCAGGTTCTGAGTGACATTTGCCGCAAAACTCCGGAATTTCTTCTCGTGAAGGAACTCCTACAAATCCGTTTTCTTCACTCATTGAAATATCTTCATCATCTGAAGTTGGATCGCCGCCATGGCAACCGGTACAAGATAATCCCAATTGTAAGTGAACATCATATTCCTGAAAACCTTCGGGTAGTATTTCCAGTTCCTGATGGCAGGTGATACATTGATCTTCTCCAAATAAATCCTGAACCGGTTCCGATTTAGCTGCATCAATTTTTATAATTGAAGCAAATACAATTATAATTAACATCACCAGCAGTGATTTTAATTGATCGAATATCATTAATGCCTCACTTAATTTGTGATAATGATCTTATAAATGCGTATAAATCTTGCATTTCTTTCGTAGTTAATTCTGGCCATTCATTGTTTTGAATTAATAAAAGATCTTCCATACGGGAAGCGTGATTCCACATTCTTTGCAAAATCTTAATCCTGGAATTGAATGACTTAAGATTGGATAAATCAGGGCCAACACCCCTGCTGTCCTCGTCATGACAGCTTGCACATCCTTTATCGACATAAACAAGTTCTCCTTCATCAGTATCTCCCGGCAGATCTTCGAAACCCAGAAAGTAAAGGTATGCAATTAAATCAGCCATTTCATTACCTTCGAATAGCGGATATTCCATAGCTTCTTTAGTCATAAAATCAATCATCACCGGGCTATGATTCCACATCTGTGCAGCAATTTCAGTTACACTTTTATTCAAATTTAAATCTGAGAGATCTGGACCGGGACTTTCCTCATTGGTTTCTATTTGATGGCAATTAATGCAACCTTTCTTCTTAAACACTAATCTTCCTTTAGAAGGATTGCCTGGTGACATTCTAAACTCTGAATTTGCTAATGTTGCTTGTCTTATGTAAGCGGTGATATCTGCTATATTATCCCCTGTGAGTTTGGGGTAGTTCATATTTAATTCTTTCATTTTTTCCTGCATCGAAGGACCATGATTCCACATTACCTGAGCTATGTAGGGTGGCGAAGCAAATTGCTTCAATTGTGCAAAATCAGGTGCAACGCTTCCGCCATTATCAAAAATTTGATGACAATTCATACAACCTTTGGTGGTCAAAAGTTTTTTACCATTCGATACGCTCCCCGGTTCACCCAGATACCGCAGGTAATAGATGAAATATATAAGATCTGACATTTCTTTTTCATTGAAGTGTGGTCTGTCAAATTTTAGCTCGCGGAATTTTCTATCCATTTCCGGAATATGATTCCAGATAATAGATGCCAGTTCTAAAAAGCTCCCGTAGTATTTCTGTGTTCCCAGGTCTGAGGCAATTGTACCTCCGTAACCACTTAACGAATGGCAGACGATGCAGCCCTTTTCCTCAAAAACTATCCGTCCATCCAGCGGATTTGAAGGTAATTTTAATTCCTGTGCGAAGCTGCAAGTAATAAAAATTAATAATAAACTAATCAAATAAAATGAAACACGCATTTTAATCCTCTGAAGAGTTTTTCAATTTACTGTTATCTTTTTTCTTAAAGCCAAAATATGCGTATGTAAGTATACTTGCTAACGTAATAAAAACAGGGATAGCGATTAGACTTATTCCTAATGAAACTCCCGGTGCATCGTGAAGTTCAACCGATACTGATATAAGATTAATTATCCAGATGGTAATTCCTATTACAAAAACCCACATAGCTAAAAAACTCGCCAACTGAGCCAAAGCAATTATTTTATCTTGCATTGATTTTATTCTTCCCTCATTTATTTTCTTTTTTGATTCATTCAAATTGATATTAAGTATGATTAATAATAACTTATTTAGAAATTGTCTCGTCTCCGGGTAAATAACTTTGTATTCTTTCTTCAACTTCTGTAATTGCTTCTTTTCTGCCTTCCTCTGTTTCCCAAATTGATATAATAGGGAAGAACTTTGAAAAGAGTACATATCCAAGAATAAATACTGCAATTCCACCCATAAAGAGTGCCCACTCAACAATGGAAGGAAAATAAATTCCTATCGGAAGTTCTATTCTTGGATTTGCTAATGATGGAACAACAATATTCAATCGTTCTAACCACATTCCTATTACTACTGCAATTGATGCAAAGAGTATTCCTGTTATGGTTTTAAATCGTTTGAAGCCCAATAAGATTACAGGAATGATGAAATTACATAAGATCATTCCCCAGAAAAATATTGCATATGGACCGGTAAATTTATATAAGATAATATGCATTTCATGAGGTTCTGAACCAAAAATTCCTGTAAGATATTCTGAAAATGTGAAATAAAACCAGAGTAAAGACATAATTAGAAGAAGAGTACCCAAATATTGAAAATGGATCTTTTTAAGATAATTCTCTAGATGAAAGACTTTTCTGGATGCTATCATTAAAATTAATAATGCGGCAATTCCGGAAAAAATTGCTCCAACAACAAAATAAGGGCCGAAAATAGTACTGTGCCAACCGGGTTGAAGAGTCATTGAGAAAATATATGAGATTACAGTGTGAACCGATATTGCGATTGGGATAACCATTATCATCAGGATGTTGATTGCTCTGTTGAGCACTTTCTTTTGGTGTTCTGTGTCTTGCCATCCCCAGGAAAGAAAATTGTATAGCCAAGTAAGTTTACCACCCTTATCTCTTAGTCTGGCAATATCCGGAATCATTGGTAAGTAAAGGTAAATGGTGCTTGCTGTAAAATACGCAGTAATACTTGTAACATCCCATAGTAAAGGTGACTGTAAACGACCGGCGGTGAAAAGGTTTAATACACGATCAGGCCGTCCCAAATCAAGAATTGGATGAAGCCCTCCAATAGCTAAAACAATTGCAGTAATAACTTCTGCCATTCGTGTTATGGGTCTGCGCCATTCAGCTTTTGAAAGACGTAATATTGCTGAAATTAATGTACCAGCGTGACTGATCCCAATAAAGAATACGAAATTAACAATATAAAATCCCCATGTGATAGGTTGATTCATACCGGTAACACCCAATCCAAACCATACCTGGGTGATATACATAAACAATGCCCATAAAATAATTAATAGTAAGATTCCAACAGTGATATAAAATCCTTTCCCAGTTTCATATATGGGCCGATACAATACCGCATCTGTTTCGTAATCGTATTGAATCTTCTTGGGCATTTTCACTCCTTCTTGAGCAGGTAAATAACTTTTGGTTCAGTCCCGAGATCTTCAAATTCTCTGAATGCTCTGGAACTCCTTGAAAGATTATACACTTTACTTTCTCTATTATCTAAATCACCAAAATATATTGCATCTGCCGGGCAGCTTTCTGAACAAGCGGGTAAGTATTCCTCATCTCTTATTTCTCTCTCTTCTGAATCGGCAGTCTCTTTTACTGTTATTAGTCGGTGAGCACAGAAAGAGCATTTTTCTACTACACCTTTCATTCTTACGGACACATCTGGATTAAAGCAAACCTTAAACTCTTCGGGCCATTCAGGTTCATACCAATTAAACACTTTTGCAGTGTACGGACAGGCAACCATGCAGTAACGACAACCAATACATCGGTGATATACTTGTCCTACTAATCCTTCATCGTTTATATAGGTTGCGTAAACTGGACAAACTTTTATGCAAGGAGGATTATCACAGTGGAAGCAAGGTTTAGGCATTCTTTTAATCTGAATATTCGGATATTCTCCCTCATACATTGTTATCATATCCATCCAGAACATAACACGGCCATTATTTGCCTCTTCAGGACTAACAATTGCAATGTTGTTCTCAAGTTTGCACGCAGCCATACAATCACCGCATCCGGTGCATTTATCAAGATCAATAATCATTGCCCATTTCGGCATTCTGTTTACTCCTTAAGTTGCCAGCGAAATTTTTACTTTAGTTGCCTGCGGTGCAGGATTTCCGTTTATTAAGTCGTACTTGTTTTTCAAAATTGAATATGGATTTATACCATGCCCTTTTGCATATCTCCCGTAAGAAGAATGACCTAAACCAAACGGGATAGCAATTACATCTTTCATTATACCCGGATTAACTAGAGCTTTTAATTTTATGCTTCCAATTGCTGATTCGATCCATATATAATCTTCATTGGAGATCCCGTATTCTCTGGCAATCTCCGGATTAATTTCAGCCCAGGTATTCCAAAATTGACGAGTAGTATAACCAAACATTTCCTGCATTGTGGGTTGATTGGATGATAGACCATTCCGGTTAGTAAGTAACTTGTAAGTTGTGAGATAAAGCGGCATACCCGCATCAAAAGGAACAGCTTCATGATGAGGCAGAAAAACTTTATCTCCACGTGCAGAAATATTTAGTGAATTAATTGCAAGTTCTCTATTCTGAGGTGTATCGTCACCCAGGTTTAGAACGAGCCGATCGATTTCATCTTTTAGTAGTTGAGAATAGAATTCGAATTTTCCAGATGGTGTGTTAAACAATTCTTTAATATCCCTTTTCTTTTTGATTGGATTCCACCATCCGCCATTCCTGGTAAATAATTCCCAGAATTCACTAAAGGAATTGTATCTTCCTACCTGCCATCCCCTTTGCTGCAGATACTCTAACCAAGATCCTTTCAATCCCTCCGATATCATTGCTCCTTCTCCCGACCTGTAAATATTCTCGATACGGAACTTAATTTCCTTTTCATAATTTTCAAATGGCAAAGCGTTTGGAACAGATCCTCCAACTAAGTTCCCTAGATCAACTAAAACTTCGGCAGAATTTCTTGTATTATGCAATGGCTCAATAACCGGCTGCTGAATTCCAACATGTGTAAATCCAACTGAGGGAATATTTGAAAATTCATCCCACTTTTCCAGGAAAGTATGATCCGGTAAGATAATATCAGCGTATTCACTTGTTTCTGTTATGAATGAGTCGAAACTAACTACCAACGGAATTTTCGTTAATGCTTCAGCAAAATTATGATGATTCAAAGTATTAAAAAGAGGATTTCCCTTGTACAGAAAAAGGACGCTAATCGGATATGGATTATCGGATAGAATATTTTTTACAAAAGAATCCATTGAAAAATCTGAAAAAGGGTAAGCACCGTTGGAATCACGCCCGATTCTCTGCTGTGAATTGCCTGTTACAGCTAGTTCATCTTCATCTACAGGAGGTAAATTAGCCAGAGGTGGCAGATCGGTAAAATATAGTCCGCCTTCCTTTTCAAAATTTCCTAACAACGCATTCAAGCAGTGAACAGCCATTTGTGAGAATGTACCGTTAGTGTTTTCTGCACTTCCTTGTTCACCCATAACTAATGAGGGTCTATTATTGCCCAACTCTCTGGCAATTTCGAGAATTGTTTCACCCGGTACACCGGTAATTTTCGAAACCTGTTCGGGATAATAATTTCCTAATACATTGCTTTTAAAACCAAGATGAGTATGCCCCTTATTATCAACCCAATCCTCAAAACCGAATGTATATTTGCTAATAAAATCCTCATCATAGATTTTTTCTCTAATAAGTACAAAAGCCACTCCAAGCGCTAGGGCGCCATATGTTCCGGGTCGTATTGGTATCCATCGGTCTGCGTTTACAGCTGTAAGACTCATTCTTGAATCAACCTGAACAAACCGGGTTCGCCTTTCTTCGGTTACATCTTTTAGATGAGCATATAGCTTTGTGTAATAAACTGGTGAATAACCTTCCTCAAGGAAGTTCGATCCGAAACTGAGCACATATTTTGTATTAAGAAAATCGTAAGATGGAATTTGCTGCACGCCTTGAAGTAACAGGAATGGTATGGAATTATTTTTTATAGAAGGATGCTGATAATAGTTTGGAGAGCCGAACGCTTTCATAAATTGGGCAATATGTTCACTCATTAAACTATGCTGTTCGCTCCCGTCAAGGAAGGCAATCTGATGAGATTTATTGTTCCTTCTTTGTTTAATCAAAAAATCAGCAATCGTTTGAAGAGCATCCTCCCAGTTAAGTTGTTCCCATTTTCCACTTCCTTGAATACCTATACGTTTCAAAGGCTCTTTGACCCTGTCGGGATTAAACAAAACTTCTAAGGCACTATGACCCGAAGGGCACATACCGCCCTGATTTACAGGATATATGGGATTTCCTTTAATGTATACAGGAATCCCGTCAATAAGTCTAACTCTAATTCCACAACCTGCCGGGCATTGACCGCATATTGTATTCTTCCAGGTTTCAAGACCTGGACCTTTTTTAGCAAGCTCAATCAATCTCTCCGGAACGTCAATAACCTGTTCGCATCCATAAGCACCAAGGGTTACTGCACCACCAACTCCCCCAAGTAATTTTAAGAATTCTCGTCTTTTGATTTCCACTTATAGCTCCTTGAACTCTATAATATTAATTTTTTTAGCGATGACACGATAAACAATCGTTAGTTATTTTAAGCTGCTCATGGCAGTCGATACAATTATCCATTGAAGGCAACCATGTAGGATAAGGGGACGGCTTTGATAATTCCTCAACATGTCCATGACATTCACTGCAAGCTAACTCCCCAATCACAACATGCCTTTTGTGTGAAAAGTAAACGTGATCTGGAACGGAGTAAATCCGTTGCCAGGGAATTTGCTTGCTTTCTTCAATATATTTAATCAGTTTTGCTTCTTCCGGAGATTCTGTCATTGGCTCGTCATAATGACACTCCTCGCATAATTCTATATTTGGAATGGTTGCAGAGGGCATTGTTTCCACATTAATATGGCAATCACTGCAAATTAATTCTATTGTTTCAATATGGAGTTTGTGATTGTATTCGATAGGTTGAACAATAGTAAGGCGAGCACCAGGGACTATCCAGACAATTATTAAGACAAAAATTGCAGATGAAGCAATTACTAATAATCTCGAATTATGTTTAATAAATTTCCGCATTGCGGATCATCTTTAATTTTTTTAAGCAATATTATAAGGTCTTCATTGCCAAAGATGAAATATGGTTAGGGTGAAGACCAGGATATTTTACTTCTTAAATACTTACTTTCTTTACTTTCCAGAGTATCTTATTCCAGGTAACCTAGTATGGTCATAATAACAATAAAAGCTACGATGACTATTCCTATTATCGTCATCAGTTGAATCTTTGCGCCGGCTTTTGCTTTTACTTTAACAAAAGGCACCAGCATCCACATTAAACCCGCTAACCCGAAGACTAAAACGCCTAAAATTTCTCCCTCAATAAATAGAACATGTGCAGGAATAAATTTTAAGGTTTGAAACATGAACATAAAGTACCATTCCGGTTTTATTCCCGCAGGTGCAGACGCAAAAGGATCAGCTTTAAGACCAAGCTCCCAAGGGAATATAAGCGCAAGGAAAATTAAAATGTTTAAAACAATAATCCATAGCAGTGCATCTTTCAATGCAAAGTTTGGGAAGAAAGGTGTGTACCGTTTTTTTTCTTCAGGAATTTTTTTGAAGCTTGCCGGTTCATGCATGCCTTGCTTCTGTACAAAAAACAAGTGCATCACAAGAAAGATAGTAGTAAATAGTGGTAATATAGCCACATGTATTCCGTAAAATCTTGAAAGTGTAGCACCGGTTACATCATCGCCGCCCCTTAAAACTTCCTTTAGTGTATCCCCAATAAACGGCACAACACCAACAATATCAGTACCTACCTTTGTAGCAAAAAAAGCTAGTTCATTCCAGGGAAGCAGATAACCGCTGAAACCGAAACCCATAGCCATTATAAGTAATATCATTCCTGATACCCATGTTAATTCCCTGGGCTTTTCATAAGCTTTTGTAAAAAATACGCTGAACATATGTGCAAATGCAAAAAGAAGCATAAGGTTGGCTGACCAGCTGTGAACATTACGAATAAGCCAACCGAAATTAACTTCTGTAACAATAAACCGGACACTTTCGAAAGCACTATCCTCACCCGGTTTGTAATACATGAGAAGCATAATACCTGTAATAACCTGCACAATAAATAAAAAGAGAGTAATTCCTCCTAAATAATAAAAAAACGAGAACTTGTGAACAGGTACTTTTTTATGTTGAATAAAAGTTTTTACCGGGCTGATGTTGTAACGAGTGTCTAACCAATTTACAAGTTTCGAAATAGAATTATCGAACATTTCATACTGCCTGAGTTGTTATAATAATTTCATCTTTAATTACTTTAACGGTATAATTATCCAAAGCTCTAGGAGGAGGACCAGATACATTTCTTCCGTTCAGATCATATACACCGTTATGGCAGGCACACCAAATTTGCTTTGTATCCTCTTTATACTGCACTATGCAATCCAGATGAGTACATGTTCCAGCAAGCGCTAAGAAGTTTCCTTCTGCAGTTTTCACTAATATCACGGGTTTTCTTCCGAACTTAATAATCTTGGAACTGTTTGCAGGAAATCCTAATGCTGACCCGGCTTTTACTGAATTTACATTTGGTTTTGCCAGTTTAGGAGGTTTAAGAAAAGAGAGTGCTGGATAGATTATTGTTACTAATCCACCCAGTCCGCCAATTCCAAGCAATGAATTAATAAATTTTCGTCTATTTAAAGGCATTATTATCCTCTTCTTTAATTATTTCAGTATCTGAAAATAAACAAAGTTATTCTTGAAATTTTTTTATTAGGTTATTCAGAAACAATTATTACTCTGGTTTACTATGCTTTATTTTTGCCCATGCTTCTTCGAAGTTAAATCCTTTAAATACCGGACTATCATCATTGTGACATTTCACACATAACTCTTTAGGATTATCATAAATTATTAATCCTTTTTCCTTAGAAAGTGTCCTATCTTTCATAATTTTTTTCGATTTGTAATCAGAGCCGGGTCCGTGGCAGGTTTCGCATTGAACCCCATCTTCCACTTTAAACTTCTTACCCAGCAGTGATGCATCTAAATCATATCCAATTGCATGGCATTTCAAACATTCTTTTGTATTAACAGCTTTTGTTTTAAAACCCTTTTCATTGGCTATTTTATCTGCTTTCTCGGTTTGCAGGGTTTTATATGCTTGTGAGTGTTTGCTGCCCTGCCATATTTTAAGCTGTTGTCCAGCATCTTCCTTTTTGTGGCACATTCCACATACGGTGGTACCTACATAACCTGGTTCCGAGCTATAGTTTATGTTATTATGCAAGGCTAATACTAAAAAACTGGTTGATAAAATTAAGATTACAATGAAAGGTATCTTTTTAAACATGTAGGGATCTCATGCTAAATTTTTGATTAAGTGTATTTCAAATATAGGTATAACATTATTTATATACTTGTTTTATACACTTATAAATATTTCATCTATATAGTTGCCCATAAAAACATTTAATCTTATTCGTAATTAAATAATTTTTCACTTCCCTTCGTTAATCCTTTTCAGATGAGTAATTTATTAATCATGTTTATATTTTAAAGGTAGATGTTCATGTGTACCATCATCTTTTCTCTTTGCAAAATTAAACGACTTAAAAAATGGACTTTTCTTATTATGACATAATGAAGTACACGTCTCGGCAGTGGGCGGGCTAGTGAGGCCGACTTTAAGCAGTTCAGAAAGTTTATATTTCTTATTCTTTAATGACATGTGCTCCTTTTTTGTGTACTCACTACCGGCACCATGACACATTTCGCAATTTACTCCAACTAGTTCAGGTGTTTCTTCGAAACTGACAAAGCCGCCTGGTTTACCGTAGCCCGTAGTATGACATGGAAGACATTCAGCATCTTTTGTATAATCCTTCTCAGGATCCAGTCCCACTTTCTTCTTGGCTTCGGCTCTCTCACCAGGTTTTAAAAGATCATACACCTTAGACATTTTGGTTTTAGCCCAGGACTTATATTGCTTTATGTGACATTTCTTGCACGCTTTTGTACCTACATAACTGTAAGTAGGACTATCATTATTTTCTTGGGCATGAACAGATATAGTGATTGCAACAATAAATGCCAGATTAATCAAAAATAGTTTTGTCATCTTCATTCTCCTAGTAGTTGTTTCACTTTTAATATTTAATCTTTATTTGTATCAAAAGACTCAATATATTCTATAATCGCTTCGACTTCTTCTTCTGTTAGCTCTTCCACTACCATTCCCATCTCTTCATATTCTTGATACAATTCTTTAGCTATAGAATCAGTTTGTTCCATTTCTTCAGGATTAAGAATCATTCGTTTCAACCACTCGAAATCTCTTTTCTTGGTTACACCTATTAAGTCGGGACCGGCCTCCACGCCCTCTCCAATTGTGTGACATTCAGAACAATATTTACTTTCAAATAGTTCCTCACCCCAATCAATCGAAGATGTTTTTATTATCTCAACTTTTTCTTCAACAACTTTTTCTTCAACTATGGGAAGCGTCTCTCTTTTTCCTTTAGGGATGAGCATAATTGGTAAACTGATGTTCCTCCAGCTCATCATTAGCATAGCTAAAGCCCACGCTTCTTCATCAGAGTATTCGATAATTGGCATCTTACTATCTGGCACTACAACTTTAGGATTCATAAAATGTTTAAAATGCCAGCTGAGCATAGATAAAG
>JAZGGS010000085.1:0-3483 GCA_036480595.1 Ignavibacteriaceae bacterium | reverse complement strand
GGTATTACTGAAATCGCTGATCTGAAAAATATTTTTGATGACAGGAATCCGGTAATTTCCGACTTTGGCTGCTCAACCGGTAAATTTGCTGAGCCGGACGTAAATGCTTTCGGTGAGTTGTTTATTTCAAGTTCAGAAGATGGACAGGCAATAAATTATCTGGGTAATTCAAGTTGGGGTTATGTTTCTACATCAGTTATTTACCCAAAATATTTCTATGAAAAATTGTTATTAGATACATCACAGGTTATTTCTCAAGCTCATTTTCTTGCAAAAGTTAAGTTGTTTAATGAAGCAGGTTTTAGTGATGCGAACAGGGTATTCAATTATTGCAACCTGCTCTTCGGGGATCCTCTTATAGAATTTGCATTACCACAAAAACCTAACTTTGCTGTTTATGAACATTCATTTTTTATTGTTGGAAATAGCCCGCTCGATTTGGATGACTCTGTTACAATTAAGATAATTATTAATAATCTTGGCAGTGTTCCGAATGATTCGCTGCAGGTTAATATAACTGATAATTACCAGGGGAATCCTCTTTTTGAAAAAGAGATGAAAATTAAAGCTACTCTTTATAAGGATGTAATATTTGTAAATGTGCCTGTTAAAGATTTAGTTGGCGAGCATATTCTAAAAATTGAGCTTGATAAGAACAATCGCTTTGATGAATTAAGTAAACAGGATAATGTTGCAGAATTTCATTACGTAGTTTTTTCAACTTCGGTACGCGCCCTGGAAGTAGAAAGATTTTACAACTCATCCCGCGATTCAGTAAAATTATTGAATCCTGTTTCTCAGCTTGCCGGTGAAAGTTCTGAAATAATTTTTTCAGTTGATGATAATAAAGATTTTCAATCACCGGATAGTTCCATTGTAAGTCTGGATACTGTTATTACAAACGTAACGATACAAAACCTTGATAATGGGAAGAGATATTGGTGGCAGGCAAGGTTAAATTTTAGTGGCTCAAAGTGGTCGGAGCCCTATTCATTTTTTAATGAAGAAAATAATGCCGGCTGGTTTTTTAATCACTCATTCAATGAAGATGATACTGAAACCGAAAATGTAATATTCGATTCGACTTTAAGTGGTTGGATTTTAAAATCCGGAGAAAACGTTCTTGAAATTGGTTCTGCCGGTTCAGATGATGGAGAATTTGGTTCTATTAAATTGAACGACCAGGAAACACTTCCAAACACTTTTTACTGGGGAATAGCGACAGCGTTAATCGATTCAATTACTCTTGAACCTTCGGACTTCAGGTACTTTCTTTATTGGGATCCTGCTCCTGCTGATTCATTAATTAGTTATATCGGAACTCTACCTGCAGGGACTCTGCTGGCGATGACCATTTGCGCTGACGGAGCTCAAGCTCTCCTTGGTTCAACAGGTTCCCCTGTACGACAAGCTATTGAATTAATGGGAAGTTTTTACGTAGATAGTGTTGCATATCGTGACTCGTGGTGCATACTTGGAAGGAAAGGAGCCCCGCAAGGTTCTGTGCTGGAAGCTTTCAGCAGAAGGTTCGAAGGCAGAGCTGAAATAGATACTTCACTTTTTGTAGTTAACCAAGAGGGATGGCTTAAATTTCCGGTTGTTGGAAAAACAGCTGGTTGGGAGAATATTATTAAAAATGATTCTTTACCGCCAGGTACTCTTGTCGATTATTATCCACTTGCAATTAAAGATAACAATACTATTGATACTTTAAATATTCTGGAGTTTGTAGATAACCTTGCCAGCCTGTCTCATATAAATTCAGAAATTTATCCTCGCATTCAGGTTGCTGCACAACTTTACGCAAATGATTTAAAAGAATCTCCAAAAATTAATTCACTTCAACTGAATTTTATCCCTCCCCCCGAACTCGGCACTAACTACCAGGTTGTTTCTATCTCAAGTGATTCTGTTTTAATTGGTGAGGATGTTAATCTGAGTTTTTATGTTTATAATGTTGGAGAGACAACGGCAGACAGCTTTAATGTAATTGTGGATGTTATTAATGATGATAACTCGCGTGAAACTATTTTTGAGCAATCGTTAGATTCTTTGGGAACAGGAGAGAAACAATATTTTGAAGTAAGTCATAATACATTATCTGGCAGCGGGAGTAAAACGTTTTTAATAAATATTGATGCCGATAAGCAGGTAACTGAATTGTACGAGGATAATAACTTCTACACAATTGCATTTTTTATAAAACCAGATACAACAACTCCATTGATGAACATAACTTTTGATGGTTACGATATTATTGATGGTGATTATATTTCGGATAAACCATTAATAAAAATAGAACTTAGTGATCCTTCACTGCTTCCAATTACTGATCCCTCCTCAGTGGAGATTTATCTTAACGATGAATTAATTCCTCCTGATACTTCAATAATCAGTTACCACTTTTCTGAAACAAATCCAAAAGTTACTGTGGAATTTATACCGGAACTTACAGATGGAGAATACTTCCTGCGAGTATTAGGGAAAGATGCAAGCGGCAATCTTGTTGACTCTGTAGGAGTTGAAAGATACTTCCTTGTTTCTAACGAAACTAAAATTCTTTATGTGTATAATTATCCCAATCCCTTTAAAAATACAACTAACTTTACATTTAAGCTTACACAAATTCCTGATGAGATAAAGATAAAAATATTTACAATTGCCGGCAGACTTGTAAAGGAAATTAAACTAAGCTCCTCCCAACTAAAATATGACTTTAATAAAATTTATTGGAATGGAAAAGATGAAGATGGTGACCGGCTTGCAAACGGGGTTTATCTCTATAAAGTAATTATGAAAGCCGGTGATAAGACTGAAGCCGTAACACAAAAGCTAGCGATTGTGAGATAGTAACCTATCGTTTTCGCAAAATAATTTAATATCCGTTTTACACACAATTTTTTTTATTTTATTTTTAAAAGCATGGCTGCATGGCTATCCGACGCAGCCAAGCGTAGGCGGGGTTGCATGATTATATCGCTTAGCTGCTGAATTTATTGCCACTGAATATTTGGTTTCATATTTTTTTCAGCACATTCGCGCAGAAACATATTCATTAAATTTTGATAAGGAATACCTGTTTTTGAAGCTAATTTTTTAAAATATTCTACCGTATCGTTTTCAATACGAATTGATATTTGCTTCTTTAGCTTTTTTACATAAGGATTTTTAACGGACTGAGAAAAATCATATTCTTTTTTCATTTTATTTTACCTCGTTATAATAGTTACTTTCAGATTTAGTCGCTTTTCTTGCGGAAATTATGCGTATGATTTCATCATTCTCTTTATACGTATGAACTACGATAAGGAGTTTTAATTTGATAGAAAAACCCAAAATAATAAATCTTTCTTCTTTAACTGAATGTTCGGGATCTGGAATTAATCTTGCATTATCATCAAAGAATACCGTTTTTGCTTCCTCAAAAGAGATTTTATGCTTTTTAATATTTGCGAGATTTTTACTTTGATCCCATTGGAAATG
>JAZGGS010000084.1:0-4227 GCA_036480595.1 Ignavibacteriaceae bacterium | reverse complement strand
TTGTTAAATTTTACAATTGAAGCAAAAGATAGTAACAGCAAAGCACGGGCGGGATATTTTGAGACCGATCACGGGAAAGTAGAAACTCCTATATTCATGCCGGTTGGCACACAGGGAACTGTAAAAGCTGTAAATCAAAATTACCTTGAGCAGGATATAAAAGCTCAAATTGTTCTTTCAAATGCTTATCATCTTTATTTAAGACCGGGAACAGAAATTCTTGAAAATGCCGGCGGTCTGCACAAATTTATGAATTGGGAAAAACCGATTCTTACAGACAGCGGCGGTTACCAGGTTTTTAGCTTATCTGATCTGCGGAAATTGAAACCTGATGGCGTTGAGTTCAGTTCTCACCTGGATGGCTCAAAACATTTCTTTACTCCGCAAAAAGTGATGGAAATACAAAGGAGCATTGGCTCGGATATTATGATGGTTCTTGATGAATGCACACCTTACCCTTGTGAATATGAGTATGCAGTAAATTCTACAAAGCTTACTGGCGATTGGGCTGTGCTGAACAAAGAAGCTTTTGAAAAAACAAAACCTTTGTACGGATACGAGCAATACCTGTTCGGAATTATACAGGGAAGTATCTATAAAGATTTGCGCGATCGTTCTGCAAATGATTTAGTGAACTTAGATTTTGATGGCTATGCAATTGGCGGTTTAGCAGTAGGTGAGCCCATAAAAGAAATGTATGAACTGACTGATTTCACAACTGATTTTATGCCAAAGAATAAACCGAGATATTTGATGGGCGTAGGCAGACCTGAAAACCTTTTAGAATCAATTGAGCGCGGTATAGATATGTTTGACTGCGTTATGCCAACACGCAATGCAAGGCATGCAATACTTTTTACCTGGAATGGTGTTATTTCAGTAAGAAATTCAACATATAAAAATGATTTTGCAAAGGTTGATGAAGATTGCAACTGCTATACTTGTACAAATTATTCTAGGGCTTATTTAAGACATTTGTTTGTAGCAGGTGAAATTCTTGCACTTGAATTGGCTAGTATTCACAATTTGCATTTTTATCTTGATTTAATGAAAACTGCACGTGGAAAGATAAAAGAAGGTATATTTGTAAAATGGAAAAATGAAATTGTTAATAAAATATCAATAAAAAATAATATTAATCCGGAGGAATAATTGGAACTACTATTTGCAATGGGTCAGCAGGGCGGTGAAGGCGGAAGTGGAAGTTTAGTAAGCACACTTATAATGTTTGGTGCTATCTTTTTAATCTTTTATTTTATGATAATAAGACCGCAGCAAAGGAAAGCAAAGGAAAGAAATAAACTCCTGTCTAACCTTGAAAAAGGTGATAAAGTTATTACAAGCGGTGGGGTTCATGGTATTATTGCCGGGCTGGATGAAAAAACAGCTCTCCTGCAGGTTAGTGATAACCTTAAAATGAAGATTGAAAGATCTGCCATTACTACAGTTACAGCTAAAAAGGGAGAATAATTTAACCTGTAACTACAGGTTTTAAGCTGTGTAATTTTGTGGCTTTGGTTAAAGCATTTTACTTTAGCTAAAGCCATTTTTGTTTATTAAAAAGGAATATTTGCATTCTCCATCAGCCTTAGCTAATGGACAACCTTGAAAAAAACACCTAACTGTTTTAATGATTTACTAAAAACGGTTAAAACCGTTTGGGAGATTTATAATTAGAATCTGTTCACCACGATAAAACGTGGTGAGAATATAAATAACATTCTCTATCAGCTTTAGCTGATGGACAAATTAAAACAAAATACACCTAACCATTAATGTTATTTGGGATGCAAAAACTGTTCACCACGTTGATCCGCCGTGGCGGAGTGGTGAGAATATTAAATAAAAACAAAAATACCAACTTAATTTTTTTAACTTACTCATACTCAGGAAGAAAAATCTATTTTAATTTATCTATTATAAGCATATTTTTGTAAATGATTACTTATTTTAACAATCTTGTGTTGTAAAAGTCTTCTTCAAAAAATTACTTTTTTATTAAACGGAGCGAAATTGAAAACTGCAATAAAATTTCTAATCATAATTCTCTTCATAGTAAGTTCATCACTTGCACAGCAAAAAATTTACGTGGCTTTTATTGAAGGAGATATCGATTTAGGTCTTGCTCCGTATGTATCGCGTGTTGTTTCCGATGCGGAAGATGCAGATGCTGATGCAATTCTTTTCAGGATAAATACTTTTGGTGGAAGGGTGGATGCTGCCACACAAATAAAAGATGCGATAATTGGAACTGATCTGCTTACTATCGCATTTATTAATAACCGTGCTATTTCTGCTGGTGCGCTAATTGCGATATCGTGCGATAAGATAGTTATGGTTCCCGGAAGTTCTATAGGCGCTGCAACAGTTGTAGACCAGGCAGGTGAAAAAGTGGGTGAAAAGTATCAATCCTACATGCGCTCCGAGATGAGATCTACTGCCGAGAGGAATGGAAGAAGAACCGACATTGCGCAGGGAATGGTTGATGAAAGAGTTGTTATTGAAGGGCTGGTTGATTCCACGCAGCTTGTAACTTTAACATCTAATGAATCTTACAAATACGGGATAGCGGATACATTGCTTGAAAGTATAGATGAAGTGCTTAAGCACTTTAATCTTGCAGGGGCAGAATCGGTTATAGAACGCTCTAACTGGGCAGAAGATGTTGTACGATTCCTGAACAACCCGGTTATCTCATCCATCTTAATTATGATTGGGTTTTTTGGTTTGTTCGCAGAGATAAAATCACCTGGCTGGGGTGTACCCGGTACTGCTGGTTTACTGGCACTTACTTTGTTTTTCGGTTCATCTTACATTTTACAGCTTGCATCAATTGTTGAAATACTTATGTTTCTGGTAGGGTTGGGTTTAGTTTTACTCGAGGTGTTCGTAATTCCCGGATTTGGCATTGCAGGCATAAGCGGAATTTTACTTATCATTGCATCACTTTTTCTTGCATTGATTGGAGCAGATCCTTTTATTGATATGAAGGCAGTTTCTATGGCAATAATTCAACTTACAGTTGCGCTGGTACTTTCTATAATACTAATAATTATACTGGCAAAATTTCTTCCAAGAACAACCATATTTAAAAAGTTTGTTCTTTCTGTAGAAGAAAAATCGGAAGCCGGGTTTGTATCTCACACTACTTCAGTAGATATGGTTGGCAAAAAGGGGAAAGCGCTAACTGATCTTCGCCCGTCCGGTACGGCTGAAATTGATGGCAAACGTGTGGATGTGGTTACTGATTCAGAATTTATTGAGAAGGGGAGCAGCTTAGAAGTAATTGAAGTAGAAGGAATACGGGTTGTTGTTAGAGAATTAAAGGATTATAAAATAGGGTGAAGCAACAATGCTACTTCACCCTAAAAATTACAGCAGCTCTAAAATATTTTTATTAATTATTACTTCTTTAGTGCTTCCTTTCATCAAGCCCTGCGGCGTTTGCATTTCCATAGTATAAGCTGTTTTTAGCCCTGTTTCTGTTTTACTCTTCTGAACTAATCCTTTATCAAGATTAAAATAAACTTTACCGCTTGCAGATGATACCGGTTTTTCAAAAACGTAATTAATTCCCTGTTCGCTGTAATTTGGATCGCCGGTTATGTTTGTTTTAATAGTTCCGTTAATAACTGCGAGCTTTTCGCCATCAAGTAATTCAAGGTTTTCAACTGTATAAATGTTTGTGTACTGCATCTGGAAAACCATCATAGGCATTGCTGCTCTTTCATATGTCCAGCTTGAATCTTTACCCATTTGTTTACCTGGCATCACCCTGAAAATTAGTCCCATAAGTGGTTTTAAGACAGCATTAATCAAATTATTTTTTACTGCATTTTTCTGCTCTGTAGTAAGAGAATCCTGCATATTCCCCAAATTGAGATAGCTATTAAATATCTTATCAACACGGTAAACATCTTTAATTTCACCCAGCGGATTTACTCTTAGACGAAACTGGTTTTTAACCAACGATTCATATTCTGCAAACTTTATTACATCTAAAGAATCTAACGAAGAACCGGATACGTAAGAAATTTTTTCGCCGTTTAGATCGGCATCCAGGTTAATGGCACTAAATGTACACTTTAATTCTGCTACGCTGTCTTCATCCAATTCTGTTACCCGGAATTTTATAGCATATTTAACAGTCTGATTGAACGATTGAGTAATGGAAGTATCAGCTTCAATATTTTGCTCTGATTGAGAAATAACCGTTAACCTGTAGTT
>JAZGGS010000083.1:0-9910 GCA_036480595.1 Ignavibacteriaceae bacterium | reverse complement strand
CGTGGGCATTTGAATACCACCACCAATTACTGCATGATCACTTATTTTATGGAAATACGAAATGTTATAGAACAACAGGAACTTAAGCGGATTTATTACTATCATACTTGTCCGTGGGGTAATATCCTCGGTTGTGGAAATTATCACTGCTTCAGTATATATAGTATCACCGGTTTCCGGATCAATTGTCCATTTTTTTTCATCGGTTTTGTCTTGCCCTAAAGCAGAAAAAACCAACAAACAACTTGTTAGTAGAGAAAGTAATAAGGTTTTCATTTTAATTATCCTTTCTTTATTAAATCATAACATTTAAAAATACAGAGAGATTAGAACAACTTAAATGCCAAATCAAAATTAACGGATTACCGGTTTTTAGAGATGATATATGGTTTTTAGCTTGATAAGTTTCCCACTTTAGATTATATCTTTATACAGATGGTGAGGCATAAAATAGACAGGAAAATTAATTAGCAGTAGAATAAGTTAACAATTAGCATTAATGCTTGCGTACTTTGGCGAGGGATGAATCTATTTATCGATAAGGAGTGTGAATTATCAGGATTGCAGGAAGAAAAACTTCTTTTATTGCATTATTTGTGCTCCGGCTTTCTGAAATGTTTTAAAGTGATTTAATAATGTAAATCCCGGGTTATTTGAGTTTGCAAATGTATCATACATCATAACACCACCTTGAAATCCGTTTGTATTCCACCTGGCCCCATCGGGCATATCAAAGTCCGGAAAACCTTCCGGTGTTGGATTAGCAAGAACATAGAAATATGGATCGGAAATTGAATCGTCACCAGTAGAGAAGCCGAACATCATTTGCTCTTTTGATGATTCAGCATCATTGGGATCTTTTCCGGGAACCAACCTACCCGAAAACCAGCTCATAGACAAATCAAAATGATGAGGCCATAATTGAACAGGACTTCTTTCGCCTCTTAATTCAGAACGAAACTTGTTTGTGATCCGATTAATTTCCCACAGTGCCGTCCAATAATCAGTGGCAGCATTTTCATCATATTTACCAGTTTTACCGTCTGCAAATTTTTCTTTATCAATTGGGAGAACAACGCCTAGATCTGTAAACAAGCTGTAAGTTTCCTCGCAGAACGCACCC
Source organism: Ignavibacteriaceae bacterium (assembly GCA_036480595.1). Taxonomy (GTDB): domain Bacteria; phylum Bacteroidota; class Ignavibacteria; order Ignavibacteriales; family Ignavibacteriaceae; genus JAZGGS01. The sequence continues at coordinate 8,787 of JAZGGS010000083.1, read as the reverse complement.
AATGACTGTCCTGTTAATTTAATCCTTTTAACTTCACGAAAATTCGATTCAATAATCAGATGATGATTTTTAAGATCAAGGATCATTTCAAAAGTTTGTCCGGGAGTGTTTTTGTCTTTCGGTATGGGAGTGGTTGTCAGCCCTTTATCAGAAACTCGTAGACTTACATGCCACCAATAGGGGTGCGGTGTGCTCATCTTTTCTTTTAGTGTTCCAATCATCCGAGCATATTTTCGAAGAGTATCCCTGGTTCCCTTCCAATCATTTAAAGTTAAAGATGATAATTGCTGATTTATCATTTGATAATTCTGTTTGTTATAATTGAATGCCTGCATTAATTGAACTATACAGAAAGTAATTACAAAATCATCAGTCTTATTCTATTTCGAATAAATTTCAGTCTCAGGTTTAAATGCAAGCCATGCAAATGCAAAATAGTCTCCATGCATAATTCTCATAAGTTGAGTTCCTTTTAATTCCCCATCTACAGCATTACCGGTAATATCCCATTTGGTACCAGTTTCCTTATCTATAAAGAAACCATTTTCATATTTGAAGGTTAAAGTTTTGCCATTTACAATTGGGTTGAACACCCCTGTGGAACCAACTTCTTTAGAATCAGCTATTGTGCTTTTATCTAAAGCAGAGACTGCTCCGTCACCATGAAATACCACAATATGATTTTCGTCAATCTTATCATTAATAACTTTTTCCTTTAAAGTAATTGAATAAGGATAAGCTTTAAGAAGCCCCACCTCTTTTATTGCGATCACTTTTTCGTTTGGTGGAAGACGGCGGTCTAATTCTTCTTTGTAAAGGAACGGGCTCTGGTCTATATCATCATAACCAACGTAAGGGTTTCTTCCATAATCTCTGTCGTAACCAGTCTCTTTAGATAAGACAATTCCGTTTGGATAAGCATCTTTAAATTGTTCGAATGAGATTATTTGCGCAGGTATAAACACCAGTTTTGAACCGACCATATCACCAACAATTGCCTCACCGGTAAACTGCTGCCAAAAACTTTCGGTAACATTATCATACATAACAAGATCGGACATTCTTAAAAGACCCGAGACACCAAAGTAAGGTTCCACACCATTTACTCTTCTATCATAAACAATTGCACTGTAACAGAGCGGACAAAATGAAACCACAATAGGCACATTGTCAATTTTATCATTAACTATTTCGTGCCAGATTAGTATAGATAAAGGATATGCTTTTGCTTCTTCATTAATCTCAAGCGCAATAACCGGCTCTTTGTAATTAAGCCAATTACCCGCCTCACTCTGTGTTTCAAACTTTGGGATGAAGATTGCGGGAATGCCATCTTTGGGCGGACCACCACTCATTAGTTCTGTGAGATCAATTGTTTTTTTATCAAAATTGGTTTGCCAGCCCGGGTATGCTTTTATTATTTCAGATAAACCATCCTGTGCAAACATAGCAAGTGGTATGTTTAAGAATAACATATGCAGCAGTAATTTTAATAATTTCATTTTTACTTGCCTTCAAATTTTAAAAGCAAGTATAAATATTGATTTGGAAACAAGGTGTAATGTGGAGGACAGAATTAAATTTAGTGGTAATTCGTAGCATTTTTTTCGCAGAGTTTACAGAGAAGACACAGAGCACACCAAACATTCAATTACAACTCAACAGCCCCGCCATACTTGATTCCGGTTAAGTAAGCCATATCTCTATCAAAGGTTGTTATATCATCTTTGCAGAACTGGTTTATGTGATCATGTCCGCAAGCACGAGCCATTACCTGCATTAATTCTGTGGTTGCATTAAAAAAGTTTTCCAATCGATTTGCGGAAAGATTAATATTTATTCTGCTTCTTAAGCTTTCCTTTTGTGTTGCAATTCCAACCGGACAGAAATTTGTATGGCAAGCTCTCATTGCCTGGCAACCGATTGCCTGCAATGCTGAGTTGGCTACTGCAATTGCATCGGCGCCAAGTGCCAAAGCTTTTATAAAATCGGGCGCAGTACGCAATCCGCCGGTTATTACTAAAGTAATGTCTTTCGCGTCTCTTTTATCAAGATGATTGCGGGCACTTGCTAACGCAGGAATTGTAGGAACGGAAATATTATCTCTGAATAAAGCTGGGGCTGCACCTGTTGCACCGCCTCTTCCATCAAGAATTATATAATCAACGCCAATTTCAATTGCTGTATCAATATCTTCTTCAATATGATTTGCAGAAAGTTTAAACCCGATCGGGATTCCACCCGTGTGTTCTCTCACTTCATAAGCAAAGTTTTTAAAATCTTTTGGCGAGGCTAAATCAGTAAATCTTGGAGGAGAAATTGCGGGGGTGCCCTCGGGTAATCCCCTTACTTTGCTTATCTTTCCCATGTTTTTATCTCCCGGCAGATGTCCGCCGGTTCCGGTTTTTGCACCCTGTCCTCCCTTAAAATGAAATGCCTGTACTTTCTTCAACAGATCCAGCTCAAATCCAAACTTAGCAGAAGCAAGCTCATAAAAATACCTGCTGTTCTCTGCCTGCTCTTCGGGCAGCATACCGCCTTCGCCGGAACAGATTCCAGTGCCTGCAAGCTCTGCTCCTTTTGCAAGAGATATTTTTGCTTCTTCGGATAAAGCACCAAAACTCATATCCGATACAAAAAGGGGAATTTTTAACTCGAGTGGTTTGTTGGCAGCTTTTCCAATTATTACATTTGTTCCAACCTCAACATCTTCCAAAAGAGGAAGACGAGCAAGCTGTGCAGGAAGAATTTGTATATCATCCCACCTTGGCAGCTCATTTCTTCCAACCCCCATTGATGTAACAAAACCATGATGTCCGACTTTTGATAACCCATATTTTGCAAGGTGCTGTATTTCCCCTGCCTTATCTTCTTCGGGTGTTGGTTGTGTTGATTCATACAATCCAAGGTATTCATCACGATTTATATTTGGAGGAAATTCGTTTTCAAACTCCTTAATCTCCTTCTCGTCAACGTAAACCTTACCATTTTCAATCAGCGAAGTGAACTTGTACAGCTTTTCTTCGTTGTTATATTCACTAATTCCTGTATCAAGTCGGTAATCCCAGTTATGTACACCGCAAATCAGGTTATGCCCATCAACATAACCATCAGCCAAAAGAGCACCCCGGTGAAGACATCTTCCGTAAAAAACAGAAACGTTATCATCATACTTAATAATAACGAGATCGGTTTTGCTTACAAGTGCGTAGGTAGGTTTTCGATCCTCAAGATTATCAAATTCGGTAACTATAGTTTTGCTCCTCATTAATTCTCCAGGAATTGAATAAAAATGTTTATCGGTCTTTTGTGAGTAAAATTAAATATAAGCACTTACAATCTTAAATAATAATCTTAGTTAGATTTGTATTAAAGTTTACACTTTCGTTATTACGCTTCGATTAAGATAATCATCTGAATGAAATAAAAAATCAATATCTTTCCGATGAAACTTATTAGTAAATAGAACTAAGTTTATGGAACCGAAAACCTGTGTGTTATTAATAAATCTTGGAACTCCAGACAGCCCATCCATTAAAGATGTTCGAAGATATTTGCGCGAATTTCTCAACGATCCGCGGGTAATTGATATTCCTGCTATTGCAAGGTTTTTTTTGGTGAATTTTATTATTGTTCCTTTCCGCGCACCTAAGTCTGCAAAGAAATATAAAGAACTCTGGACAGAAAACGGATCCCCAATTTTATTTTATAGCATATCAGTTCAAAAAAAATTGCAGCAAACTCTTGGGAATGATTTTGAAGTTGAATTGGCGATGAGTTATCAAAATCCCGGACTGGGTGAGGTGCTTGCACAAATGGAAAAGAAAAACTATGAGAAGATAATTGTTGTTCCGCTCTTTCCGCAATATGCTTCTGCAACTACCGGATCGATAATAGAAAAAATGATGAAGATAATAAGCAGGTGGTGGATAATCCCGGAGATAAAGATTATAAGCCAGTTTTATGATGATGAGGGCTTTATAAATACAATTATTGAGCAGGCAAAAAAATATAATTTTAATGATTACGATCACATTCTTTTTAGTTACCATAGCTTACCTATCAGGCAGGTTGATAAAGTTTATGGCGACGGCACACTTTGCGAAGAGCATAACTGTGAGGGCGAAATAACAGATAAGAACAAATACTGTTATAAAGCAACCTGCTATGCAACAACAAGATTACTTGTTGAAAAGCTTAATATCAAAAATGAAAAACACACGGTTTGCTTTCAATCGCAGCTAGATAAAAAATGGCTTGATCCTTTTTCTGATAAAGTTGTAATTGAGCAGGCAAAAAAAGGAGCAAAAAAGCTTTTAGTATTTAGTCTTGCGTTTGTTTCCGATTGCCTTGAAACAACAATAGAAATAGGGAAAGAATACCAACATCTATTTGAAGAACATGGTGGTGAAAAAATTCAGTTAGTGGAAAGTTTAAATGATCACCCGATGTGGATTGAAACATTGAAGAATATTGTTTCACGAAATTGTTAGTTTGCTATTACCGGATTTAAGTCCTTAGTTAATAAATAAATTATTTTAATTCAATGTCTTTACCAGAAAAAATATTTGATGCAGGCGTTGTTGGAGCAGGCGGAGCGGGTTTTCCAACCCACATTAAAGCAAAAGCCAAAACGGAAATTGTTCTTGCTAACGGTGCAGAATGTGAACCACTAATTCATAAAGATTACGAACTGATGCTCCATTTTCCTGAAAAGATCGTTAGGGGAGCAGAGCTTTTAAGCAAGAGCACTTCCGCAAATAAATCCTTCTTTGGAATTAAAGAAAAGAACCAAAATGTAATCGATGCTATCACTCCCAGTATTTCCAACGGAAAGATAGAGATTACAAAGCTAGGTGATTTTTATCCTTCCGGAGATGAATACGAACTTGTTTACGAAGCGACAGGAAGATTAATCCCCCCGGCAGGCATTCCACCTGATGTTGGATGTGTAGTAAATAATGTTGAAACACTTTACAACATTGCGGAAGCCGAAGAAGGTAAACCCGTAACCGAAAAATTCATATGTGTTGCAGGTGCAGTTAAAAACCCATCCTCGTTTTTTGTTCCCGTTGGCACTGCATTTAAAGATGTATTAAAGCACGCCGGCGACACAACAGTTAAAGATTTCGGTCTGTTCGTTGGTGGAGTAATGATGGGCAGTCTCACTTTTAATTTAGATGAAGTTGTAACAAAAACCACCGCAGGAATAATTGTTCTTCCAAAGGAACATTATTTAATTAAAAGAAAAAATCAGCCGGAACAGAACTGGCATCGCATCGGCAAGTCTGCATGCGATCAATGCAGTTTTTGTACGGAATTTTGCCCTCGATACTTATTGGGTTACCAGGTAGAGCCGCACAAAGTAATGCGCTCTCTTGGATTTACAAAAACAGGTGCATCTGTTTGGAACCAAATGGCGGAGCTTTGCTGCTCGTGTGGGTTATGCACACTTTACGCTTGCCCGGAAGATCTTTACCCGAAAGAAGCTTGTGATAAAGCAAAAACAGATTTGAGCAAAGCCAATATAAAATACATCCAGCAAAAACCGGTTAAGGTTCATCCTATAAAAGAAGGAAGAAAAGTTCCGTTAAACCAGTTAATACAAAAACTGAAATTAAAAGATTACGATGTTCCCGCACCGTACAATACCAAAAGGTTAGAAGTTAATTTGGTGAAGATTCCTCTTAAACAGCATATTGGTGAGCTTTGTAAACCAGAAGTAAAGGAAGGCGAAAAAGTTTCCTGTGGAGATTTAATTGCATCAGTTCCGGATGGTAAAACTGGTGCAAATGTTCATGCATCAATTTCCGGTAAAGTGGAAAAAGCAACAAACGATTACATTAAAATAGTTTCTTAATTTAAGGTGATAAAATGATCGAAAAAAACTCTATTGGTTTGATTGAAATGGGAAGCATTGCCTCTGGAATGCAAGCCGCAGATCTTATGCTCAAAACTTCTGAGGTGGAGCTGATGATTTCCAGGACAATCTGTTCAGGAAAATATATGACATTGATTTCCGGAGATGTTGCAGCTGTAAATTCCGCTGTAAACAATGCTGTTGATACAATTGGCTTTGGAGTGATTGATCATTTTGTAATTCCTAATGTTCACAAAACAATATTTCCTGCTATTGCTGGTCATAACAATGTAGAGATGCTTGAATCTCTTGGTATTGTGGAAGCGTATTCTGTTGCATCATTAATTGAAGGTGCAGATGCTGCGGTAAAAGCAGCAAAAGTTAAATTAGTTGAACTTCGGCTTGCAATGGCGCTTGGCGGCAAAGCATTTTTTACCGTTACTGGAGAGGTAGCTGCAGTTTCAAGCGCAGTTGAAGCCGGGGCACATATTATTTCTGAAAAAGGACTTTTAGTTAACAATGTTGTAATTGCAAATCCCAGGCAAGAGCTTTTATCAGAAATGATTTAACAGGCACAACCAATTCCAAATATAAAAAAATGATTATTGGAAATAATTGTTTATACTTACCTAAAGATTAGAAAAGCGGGAAATTCTGTAACCCACTAGAAAATATTTTCAGTTCTGTCAAATTAGCATTGACAATCATCTTTAATTTTTTATATTATTAGGTGTAGTAAGGTTCACTTTTATTCTGCATTTGGAGGACAACATACTATGGGAGATCTAAAAGAATAAACAGTAATTAATTTAGCTAATCACTAAGGGGAGTACTATGATGGTTAGAAATAAGTACCAATGCGACATTTGCACGTATTATTGGGAAACCAAAACCACCGAATCTCTGCCGGAAGCGTGTCCGGTTTGCAGCAGCCAAAAAATCCACAGGGCAAAAAAGCACAGAAGATTTGCAAAAAAATCCAGACCGAAAATAAGAAGATCATTTTCTATAAGATAAGTGGTATGAGAAACTAATTGATGCAATAACAATTAAGGAGGAACATAAGATGAAAATCGCCATCGAATCGAACGATGGGGTAACGATCAAATCTCCTTTTGTACGAACCACTGGATACCTGGTTTATGATGTTGAACAATCGGGGATAAAAAGGACTGAATACAGAAAAACTGCTCCGAAATCAAGAACCGTTGGTCCAGTTACAAAACCGCCCGCAACGGTGAACGATTGTAAAACTGTTATATCGCGAGGTATGAACAGGGGTAATTTGCAATCGTTAAAGGAAAAGGGAATTGATGTTTTTATAACCTTTAAGTTATCTGCGAGGGATGCAGTTAAAATATACCTGAAGGAAAATCTTATAAATAGTAAATTGCTGTATTGATTATTATTGGACATCTTTTCACCAGTATTTAATTTTACTTCTACCTGGCTCAAGCCGGTATAAGCTAAAATTTATACGCCCGCTTGTAAAACAGAAAAAATACTTTAAATTTCCACACACAAAATCTTTCTTTTTTATTTAGAAAAACGGTACTTAAACCAGAGAAATTTTATGAGTAACAACAGACCAACCTGGGACGAATATTTTTTAAAACTCGCAATGCTTGCTTCGGAAAGAGCAACATGCCCCAGGATGCACTGCGGGTGCGTGCTTGTTAAAAGCAGGTTTGTGCTTGCCACAGGTTATAACGGGTCGCTTCCCGGTCAGCCGCATTGTTACGATGTTGGCTGCCTTATTGTTGATAATCACTGTGTAAGAACTAATCATGCAGAAATTAATGCACTTGTACAAGCCACAACACACGGTGTGAACATAAAAGGAGCAGCAGCATACATTACCAATATGTCTTGCACAAATTGTGCAAAAGCATTAATTGCTGCAGGGATAGAGCGGGTGGTTATTTTTTCCGATTACCACGAAACACTTGCAACAAAGTTTTTTACAGATTCCGGCGTAGAAGTTTCTAAAATTGAAATGCCGGATAAGGAAATCAATTACAACCTTGAAGAATATTTATCTGCCCGAAAAACTGATAAATCTAAATAAGATCTTTTTCATAGCCGGGTTGGCACGCTAAGGTTTCTTTATTATTTTTCTTCATCATTAATTTGAAATACAAATCTCTCAGATATTGGCTGATAATCCTCGCTGTAATTTTCTGGGGTGCTTCGTTCATTGCCACAAAAGTTGCTCTGGAAGAGCTCCTGCCTGAAACAATAATTTCTTTAAGATTAATTCTTGCCTCAATACTTCTCACATTATCTGCACTTGCAACAAGGAAAAAATTTGACGCTAATCTTAAAAACCATGGCAGTATTTTTCTGCTTGCATGCATTGCAGTTTTTCACTTATGGATACAGGTAACGGGATTAAAATATACTACCGCTGCCAACACTGGCTGGATTATTGGCACCGCGCCAATCTTTATGGCAATATTTGCTGCAATCTTTTTTAGAGAGAAGATTAACCTTTTGCAGTCTGGCGGAATTGTTATTGCAATGTTCGGTTTGCTGTTGCTGGTAGGCAATGGTGATTTTACAAGCATCGATTTAATTAAAAACAAAGGAGACCTGCTGGTTCTTGGCAGCGCCTTTACGTGGGGTGCTTACTCAACTGTTAATAAAAAGATCTCCCTTTCTTATTCCCCGTTGATGACAATCCTTTATCTTTTCCTAATGATGACGGTAATAATCGTTCCGTTCAATTTAAACACAGCCGCTATCAGCTCGGTTGTACAGCTTTCCTTAACCGGATGGATATCGATTTTGTTTTTAGGGCTTCTTTGTTCCGGTGTTGCTTATGTTATTTGGGCTTATTCACTAAGAGATATGGCATCAGCTAAAGTTGGTGCATTTCTTTACTTCGAGCCGTTTGTTACTGTTACTGCTGCGTGGATTTTTCTTCA
>JAZGGS010000082.1:0-5608 GCA_036480595.1 Ignavibacteriaceae bacterium | reverse complement strand
TATGTTTTAGGAAATGAAATAGAAACATTAGTAAGTGAGGAAAAACCAATAGGAAGTTATGAGGTTGAGTTCGATGGTTCAAACCTCTCTAGCGGTATCTACTTCTACAGACTTCAAGCTGGTTCTTTTGTTGAGACTATGAAGATGATGCTGGTGAAGTAATAAGATTTCTAATTTGATAACGGTTCAGGTAACCGTTTTAAGTTGCTTGGTATCACTTGCTCCCAATGCTTTACTTACTAAAATGGGAGCATTTCATATCTCTTTTATCAAAAAAAAGCAAATTTTTCTTTTCGAAAAAAAATGTAGAAGTTTAAACAACAAAATAGGGATTTGTTATGCTTAAAATTCTTATTATCACAATGTTATTATATGTTTCTTCATTTGCACAAACAATAGTGTGGTATCCAGATGGTACTGTTAAAGAATGGACAGAAGGTAAGAAGCTTAATGAAATAGTAGATAAAAAAGATTTAGAAAAAATGAGTGCACACCATTCTTGTGAATGCGGAGAACAACTAACAACTGTTAGGTTTAAGTTTTTAACTAATGAACCTATTTATGTTATCACAGAGGACTCTACCTGTATCAGGAAATGCATTAATGATTTTAACTTTTATAATTATATGCATAGTATGCTTGTCGAAATTGAACTTGGAATATACATTGAAGATAATTTATTAACATATTTATATTTACAGGAAACATTAGGTGCCCCTGATAGAAAACCAAAAGATGTTACAAGAGGAGAAACTAATGAATTATGGTATTATGATAGATACAATTTAGTTTTTAAAATTTATAATGGCTATGTCTATGGATTTATGCGTCTTGAATAAATATGTTTCCTAATATCAGCTTTTGAACAACGGAATTATAATTGGTTTTATATTAATAATTAGCAAATAATCTTAACAACTAAAGGACTTTGACTATGGTACAGATAATTGGCTTAATGATAGGGTGTTACATTATAAGCCGTATGATATCATTCATTACACGATCTGGCAGCATAGAAGAGAACACCACCGCAAAAGTAATTTTTGGGATAAATATAGTTGTAACTATATTCTTAATGCTTATGCTTTTTGCAGGCGGCTTAACAACACCGGGCAATGTAAATTAGTAAAAACAGGGAATAATTAAGTCTAAACTGTTACTTTTTAGTTACTTTAAGGAGTGGTCATTTCCATATCTCATTGTTTTACTTGCAGTTAGAAAATTATCAGACATTTCATATGGAAAATGTAGCACTTCTAACAAAGTAATTATTTTTTCCGGTTATTCACAATCAACACAAACTCACCTTTAAGGTTTTTCTTTTCTGCAATATTTAAAACTTTTTCTGCACTTCCCCTAAAATACTTTTCATCCTTCATCGTTAATTCAAAAGCTAAAACAACCGGAATACTTTTACCAAGCATGTTCACAACATCTGCAAGCAATCTTTGTAACCTGTAAGGAGTATCCATCAAAACAATAACTTCTTTTATTCTCTTCAAATCCAGCAGTTGTTTTCTTCTTATATATTTTTTTGGTGAAAGCCAGCCACGGTAATAAAAATTTTCAAAATCAAATCCGGAACCAATAAGTGCGGGGAGCAGAGAATTAGCACCGGGAACGGGAACAATATCTATATTCTGAGAAATACAAACCTCTACAAGCAAATGTCCCGGATCTGAAAAGAGCGGTGTTCCGCAATCGGAAATAAGCGCAGCAGTTTTTCCATTCAGAATTTCCAACAAGATTTCATTTACCACCTCATTTTCGTTATGCTCGTTTAGTGATATCATTTCTTTATCAATCTTATAATGCGCAAACATTCTCCGTGCAATTTTGTACTCCTCGCAGATAATAAAATCAACACTTTTAAGAATCTTAAGAGCACGTAAAGTTATATCGTCATAGTTGCCAATTGGCGTAGATACAAGAAATAATCTATTCTTCATTGGTTCTGTTATACTATTATTTTACTTAATTTTGATAATTATGTTATTGATTTTTTGCTATCTACTGGTAAAACAAGCCATCCAGGATAGACTCATGCTAATTAACAACAATTATTTGAGAGTTACAAAATGAAGAGCAAATTACTATTTTTATTCATAATGCTTTTTAGCGTTACAATCTTTTCACAGGATTCTGTACAAACTTTTCTTTCCGTTACTAATACAGGAGTTGATGAGTTCCTTAATCAATACCCGGAGTATGACGGCAGAGGAACAATTATTTTTATTCTTGATACAGGTGTGGATCAGGGAATTGACGGCTTAACTCATACTTCCACCGGCGAAGTTAAAGTTATTGATGTCCAGGATTTTACCGGGCAGGGTGACGTCGCTTTGTATGAAGCCGATACCGATGAAGAAGACGGTGTACAATATTTTGTAAATAAAGAAATGAATTACAAAGTAACAGGAGCTAGTAAGCTGACTTATCATCCAACTAATAATGAATATTTTATAGGAGCTTTTGAAGAGAACAGCATGATAAATTCAAGCTCCGGTGCTGTTGATCTTAACGGCAATGGTGAAAATGAAGACACCTATTACATAATTGCTTTTGAAACTATGGCTGAAGATGACCGTTTCTGGGTTGCTTATTTTGATACCGACGGTGACGGAGATGTTTCGGATGAATTGCCTTTAAAGGATTATAAAACAGACCAGCAATCTTTCTCAATTCCAAATGAAGAAGGTCTTTCTCAGTTAACCTTCGGTTTAAATATTTTTCCGGATGAGAAGCGAGTATCAATTCATTTTGATGACGGCGCACATGGAACCCATTGTGCCGGGATAGCTGCAGGAAATGATATTGGAGGAACCGGGTTGTCAGGTGTGGCACCGGGTGCATATTTAATTAGCTGTAAGCTGGGTAATAATAATTATTCGGGCGGCGCCACGGTAACAGAAAGTATGAAACTGGCATATCTTTATGCAGATAAAATTTCTAAGGAGCGTGAAGAACCTTGCATAATTAATATGAGTTTTGGTATCGGTTCTGAAATAGAAGGAAGAGCAGAAATCGAAAAATTTATTGAAGATTTGGTTAAAGAAAATCCATACCTCTATATTAGCACAAGCAACGGTAATGAAGGACCTGGCATTTCTACAACCGGTCTTCCCGCCGCAAGCAATTATCTGCTCTCTTCGGGAGCTATTTTAACTGCCGAAGTAGGAAGAGATTTATACGGTGCAAATCTCGATAAAGATATAATTCTTTATTTCAGTTCGAGAGGCGGAGAGGTTGGCAAACCTGATATTTGCTCACCGGGCGCATGCACTTCAACTGTTCCAAACTGGAAAGGGTGGGACCGCTTTTGGGGAACAAGCATGGCTTCACCTTACTCTGCAGGTGTTGTTGCGCTTCTTATGAGCGCAGTTATAAATGAATATCCTGGTGTAAAGGTTCCTTCTCCATTATTGTTTAAAGCCATCCGCGAAAGTGCAACTAAAATGGATGGCTACACATATCTTGATCAAGGTGCAGGATATATAAACGTAACAGAAAGTTACAAACTGCTTAAAAAATATATTGATGCCGGCGAGATCGATAAGTTTGAGACTTATACAATCACTTCCACTGCACCTAATATGCCTGATGGCAAAGCGCCTAATCTCTATCTCAGGGATGGCTCTTTTCTTAAAGATAATGAAAAATTCTCCTTCTCAGTAAGCAGAAATAATTTTGGTAAAACTGATAAGTTCTACAGGGCTTATAACATTAAGTGTGATGAAGATTGGCTTATCCTGATCCAGAAAAAAACTTACTTAAGAAATGACCAGGGAACATCCGTACAGGTTATGTTTGATAAAACTAAAATGACTGAGCCCGGACTTTACACGGGTAAAATTAAAGCTTACAGGAATGATAAGAGCAGCTTCCCCGAATTTGAAATGCTTGCTACCGTGGTTATTCCTTACGAGTTCACTCCCATTAATAATTATGAGATGAAGTGGATTGATAAAACAGTAGAGACAGGAATGATCGACAGGTATTTCATCAACATTCCTGCCGGACAAACCGGGATGAGAATTTCACTTACAAGAAATGCAGATAAATATTCAATGACCCGCTTCCGTTTGTTCGATCCGGATGGCAGAGAGTATAATATCTCTTCGGTTCTTTATTCGATTGATGGGGAAGATATGATCGAAAAATATTATTATAACCTTGATCCGGGAGTATATGAAGTAGATGTGGAAGGATACTTTAGAGCAGAAGATGTTTCGCAGTATAACCTTGAGATCAACTTTTATGGAATTGAAAGAATAAGTAAAAAAGTCATCACGCAGGATGATAATTCACTTAAAATTATAAACCGGTTTAACAACAAAACCAATTATAACCTTAGCGGAAAAATACCAGGTTATAAAAAAGTACATACCATCGGTTTAAAAGGCGGCGATCATTTCAAACTGCCGTTTACTCTTAAAAAAGGCGAAGCTTCCAAAGAGTTCGAAATTAAACTAACAAAAGAAGACTTTAATAAAGTAACCGATTTTGCTCTTATGATTTTGGATGAAGATGGTGTTGCGGTAGAAAGCGATGCCCTCTCTTACAGGGATGGCAATATCACGGTAAGCAAAAATTCTGATTCAGAAAGTGAAAACTACACACTTGAAATTATTCCAGGGTTCACTCATAAAGATGGCGGGATGACTATTAAAGTAACGGAGAAAACAAGTTTAGAAAATACTGTACCTGTTGGTGTTAAATATAATGGGAGAGCCCAGGTTACATTGTATCCAAACATTCCTGTTTTATTACAATGTGATTTTGAATTACCGGAATTGCTAATTCCCGAAGATGCAAAATTTTATGGGATGATAGAATTTAAATCTGCAGCTAATGATAAGGTTGAGTGTGATCTTCCGGTTTGTTTCTCTTCGAGTAAATAATTAAAGCATTTGGACAGAGGTGCACTTATGTGCGTCTCTGTTTTATTTTTTAAATAAGTTATCCGCTCTGCTAACAATCAATTCTTTGTAGTTGCTACTTGTTTCTTCCTTCAAAAAACTCTTATCAACAAAGCTTGCCATAAGATTGAGTGATGAAGAAACCTTGTTATACACATTTTCAGTTACCACTTTGTTTATTTCTAACCTGGCGGCAAATTTATCAAAATCGGATTTTCTTAAATTGTTTTTCTTACCATTAATTGGAAGGGCAATCTCTTCATTGTCTTCAGGCATTAATAATTTTGTAGCTAAAAGATCATACGCCGGGGCCAATATTATTTCATCCTCTTCATTTCTCAACAATGAAAAATTTTTTAAGTGCATATCAGCATTGCCCGTTAAATAACAAAAAAGAGTAAGCTCGAAAAGACGTAAAGCATCGTTACCCGAATAATCAGAATATTTTATTACTGCTTTACCGACTTTTTCCATAGAACTATAATATTTTCTTTCCGTCAACACTTCTGTTAACTGCGCCATATCTTCAACGTGAAGCTTGGCAGTTTTAGTACGATCGAATCTTTTAGTAATGTAAGCAAGTTCCCCGGATTTTAATTTTATTAATGAATGTTCGGCTGTATTCAATTTTAACAATTGAGCTAAGTGCATTGTCAGGTCTTCATTCTCGGGCATTTCAGGGTACTTAT
>JAZGGS010000081.1:0-9507 GCA_036480595.1 Ignavibacteriaceae bacterium | reverse complement strand
GGGTGCATTGTTGCCAGGAAACCCCCAATAATCACTTTTTTCCTTAATTTTCTGAACCGATCCGCGATATCGATGGCCCGCTTAATTTGCATGACCTGGGCGGAAATGGCGATCACATCCGCATCAGAATTAAAATCCAACTCCTGAAAATCTTCGTCGATGATTTCAACTTCAATTGATGGATCGGTATAAGCTGCTAACAGTGGCAAGTTGAGAGAAGCCATGTTGGGAATTGTCAGTTTGTCCAACCAGCTTGTTGCTTGCACTAAATTACCATTTTCATGATAATGACCGGCACGAATAAATAATACTTTTTTAATTTTATTTTCTATTGAGAGCATGCGATCTGTCTCATTCCAACAAATTGCGGTTAACCGGTTTTATATCGCGCAAAGCAAGTCTTTCATCCCTGTATCTGTGTACTGTGTTGTAGGCACACCCGGGTATCAATCTTCCATCCGGTAAGGCATAATGTGTACAACATTTTCGAATCCGTGAGATTGTCATGTCCAGTTCATCCATAAAGCTATGAATAAAAATCGCTTTAATGTTTTTCTCATTTTCTTTCCATAGTGGTTGGCAACAGTCCGGCTGATTATATCTGTCATATATTGCTTTCAACGAATTAAGAACGGCATCTGAATCGGCAGTGATTGATTGAGCCGACCAAAGATTATAAATGGCATCCTGAACAAGTTTTTCCTCCCTGGCACCCCCACTCATAACCGCCTTATTCTGCTGTGCATCCAGATAGGTTGCAATTTCTGCAAATCTTGTAATAGGTACGAATTCTCCATTCTCCAATCTCAGGAGATAACATGCAGAATAACAAGAGGGATGGGAACAAGGTACAGGATAGAAATCTGTCTTTTTAATCCATTTTGATTGAGCATCTAATAAATTGTGAATGTCCGGCTGTGTTAATTTTAATAAAGGATCTTGTGGAAATCCCGTCCCACCTGATCCGGTATAAGCCATTGGCTGAATTGTGACTGATGTTACGAAATCAAGTGATAATGCATAATCCAGAATACTTCCAAGTTCATCTTCATTATAATCCCTTGCTACGGTAATCACAAATACAGTAGGAATATCATATTTATTACAATTTTCCAGACATGCTATCTTTTTTTTCACCAGGTCTGTACCGCGCATTGAGTTTGAAGTTTTTTTATTATTAGTATCAAACTGTAATGAAAGATATAATCCCAGTTCTTTAAAGCGTTTGGCAAATTCCTTGTCTTTCCCAATCTTTAATCCATGTGAAGAAATCAGGACACGCTTAATTTCATTTTTTTTAACGATATATTTACAAAATTGAAAAAAGTCAGGATGAAGGGTTGTTTCACCACCACTCAAAAAGACAACTTCCAGCGTACTTTCCTTCTCAATTAATCCATTAACGATTTTCTTAAACGCGTTAAATTTCATATGATAATTATTTTGATTCCACACCATGCAAATAGGACAATTAAGATCACAGTAGTTTGTAATTTCGATAATCGGGGAACAGGTATGCTGCTCATGATCCTCACATAATCCACAATCTTCCGGACACCCTTTTATCGGTTTTGTCGACCATTTATTCGGATTGGCACCAGGTTTTGTATACGTTAATGATTCTAACCAGTATTTTTTATCGCTTGACAGCAATGATTCAAATTCACCATGTTCAGAACAACGCTTTTTCAGAATTACCCTGTTATCAATAAAAATAATCTTTCCCTGGATTAATTTGCGGCATAAAGGACAAATTGATTGTTCAGATTGAAAGAAGGCACCTCTGTTTTGAGTATTGGATTTTTTCATTTTATTATATATATGTTTTTTTGAAGCTCGAAAAACTGAGCCAGCATATATGATGGAATTTACACCATCATCAGTGAGCAATGCAAAAAAGAAATATGATCTGGAATTTCACTGCTAGGATTTCTTTTAAGGCATTAAAAAGTCACGCTAGAGCTTCATACCGGTTTTAATGATGTTATATTTTGACCGGCAATTTTATTATATAGCTCAGCATTTACAAATTTCCATCCAATGAGTCCGGACATCAAAAAGCTAACTTTTCGATACCCTTTAGACCGTAAATAAAAAGCGACCACAGGAGCATTATATCCTGCCTGACAAACAAGGATAATATTTTTATCCCTGGGAATTTGTTTATAATATTTTCGAAATGTTACGAAAGGTGCCTCATTAGAATTGGGTAATCCTTTAAGTAATTTCCGTTCATAGCGCCAACGTACATCGAGAATGTAATTGTTCTCCCCAAAAATTAAATTTTCATCTAATTGTTTAGGTGTCAAAATATTGACTGGTAGTGCAGCTTCACTCAAGAAGTTACGTATAACTTTAATAGTGTATTTAATATCCCGGTATGAAGTAAATTCTGAAAGACTGATCCGGATTGTTTCCCTGGCTTGTTCATCTGTCAAACCTATCGCTGTAAGTACGGGGGAGGGCTTATTTTCAGGTGTACTGCAAGCAGAGCCAGCAGAAACTGCAATACCATAAAAATCAAGCGTCGCCATAAATAAGGAATTGGAAACGCCTGGAAGTGTTATATTCACGGTGTTGGGAAGGCATTCATCCACCGGAGAGTTAATTTTAATATCCGACTTTATTTTTTTCAATTCATTGATTAATAATGTTTTTTTTGACAGCACCTGTGGTGATTTCTGTAAATTAATTGCCTTACACCCCTCAGCAAATCCCGCAATGTTATGAAGCGCCTCAGTACCCGCTCTCAACCCCGTTTCCTGATGTCCTCCATGCATAAAGGATTGAAAAGGGCTTCCTTCTTTAACAAACAGAGCTCCTATACCTTTTGGACTATGGATTTTATGACCCGAAAAAGAGGCATAATCAATACCTAAATCTTTAACATCTACCTGTATTTTCCCTAATGCCTGAACACAATCCGAAAAAACAGGAACATGATACTTTTTAGCGAGTGCTGAGATTTTCTTAATATCCTGAATTGTCCCCAGCTCATTATTGGCAAACATACAGCAAATAAGAAATGTATCCTCGTCAACTAATTCTTTTAGCGACTCGAATTCAATAATTCCTTGTCTATCAACCGGAATATATTCTACTAAAATACCTTTTGCTTTTAAATACTCCAGAGTGCTGATAACAGAGGGATGTTCGATTGGTGTAGAAAGGATCTTTTTTTTACCAGGATAAGAAATCTCTGCTAACCCTTTAAGCACTGTATTGTTCGATTCGGTGGCACATGCTGTGAAAATAATTTCATCAACTTCCGCATTGATTGCTTTGGCAACAGTTTTTCGAGATTCTTCAAGCTCAATTGCAGAATTGATGGCAATTTTATAGAGTGAAGAAGGATTACCGTAATATCTTTTTAAGACTTGATTTATCTTTTTTCTTACATTTTTAGTAACAGGAGTGGTGGCATTGTTATCTAGATAGACTTTCCGTTGAAAACGAAACATTGACTACCTCAATAGATAAATGGAAAAATTTTATATTTTACTTTTCGTTTATAGTTTTCATAATCGGTTTTAAATTTATTCATCAGTAGTTTTTCTTCTTCATTAATTCTATGAAGGGTAGCAATAATATCGATCATCAGAGCAACAAATCCAATATAATTAAACCATACCATAAGAAGCGCAGTAATTTCTAAGGTATAAAGGAGATAAATTGGATGTCTCACAATATTATTGGCACCAGTAGTAATTAATTGAGATTTTTCAGTTGGAGTGATGTACAGATTATAACTCTTTTTCATTTTTCTTGTAACTAAGATGCGAATTATATGAATAAGAATGAAAATCAATAGTCCGATATAAAGTATTGTTGGATTTATCATATTATCTGTAAAAATATAGTATCCAACAGAAAGGCTGATAATGAAAAAGGCTGCTACAAAGATGATAAGCGACACAAACCCTTTATAATCATTTTTAAAATTTTCATTTTTAGGTTTTAGTAATATTTCACTAAGACTTCGTATTACAAGAACTACAACAAAAATAATAAAGTAGCTGCTTATTCTCATTTTATTTCCGTTTGATTTTGTGTTTTTATTAATTCTTATACTTAAGTTTTGAGACGGACTGGTAAGCAGGGTAGGTGTAACCGTTTGTTTGTACTAATTTGCAATTAAATTTACCGACCCAAAACTTTATTTTCTCTCTTCTTAATTTACTTATAGTTAACCTATCATTTTAAGGTTGAGTCATTATACTTATTTGAGTTAGTGAAAATTTTCTTAATTAATTTTAAAATCTAAGACAAAAACTTTTATTTTAATTTAACAACAACTAAGAAAGGATCAACTTTATCACCAACTCCATGTTGATTTACTTTATTATAAACAGGCTATCACTCATAGCAGTATCAAATCTTAAGTTTTTGTATTGGTGTTTTCTAATAAGTATTTTTTGTGAATTATAATGTTCAAATTTAATTGGAAATAAATTTTCTTTGTCCACCCATATATAAGCGGTTTTTACTGATTTTGTCTGTTGAGGATCATTTGATATAATTTGGTATAACAATGTTTCTCTGTCCAAAACAGATTCTTCTCTAATAAACTTCGATTCTACAGCTGGAAGAAATCTGATATGCTCATCAATCCACCATTTCCAGTCTGATTGATGAAGCCCATGCCTTTGTAAATCTAACACCTTTTTATCATTAATATCAAAATAGTATTTATTAAATATTGATTGAAATAGTTCTGTGAAAAACGAGCCTGATTTAATGTAGATTTGCTTGGGATGAGATACCTGGTTGTAAATCATTACACTGCCTTGCAGTTCGTCTGACACAACCTCACATCTAATTAATTTTGGTTTCTTAAAATAATAGTAAAATTCAATCTGTAACTTTTGATCGTCTCTTGCGGTATAGGTTTGATAATTACATTGATAATTATCCAACAGTTCAAATTTTTTAATCATCAGTTGCAGAATTTCATCAAGGGATGGTTCCTGAGCAAAACTTATATTTATGAGGAAAAGCGATAGGATAAAAGATTTTAATAAAGTTATGATCATAACTCTTAATCTCATCATTCCCAAGATCTATTATTCAAAACACTAATTTATACAATTCCTGTCCCCCAATTAACAAATTAAATATATCTAATTCAGATACCCTGATATAGGTTTATTCAAACCCATCTTTCGACGAACTTTACGTTCATACGGTCTTGCTGATTTAGTCATATGTAGGCCACAACATCTGTTACAAATCGGAAATCGGTGCGATAATATATGTTTGCGAAATTTGATTGTTATCTCAGAGTTAAATGCATTCATAAAACCATCCCGGAATACATTTCCACCAATAATATCCGGGTGCCCCGGACAATATATAAGATCACCATTGGAAAGAATTCTTGCCCAGTAAAAAGGCATAAAACATGAATCAGAGCCAAAAACATTAAGGTAATCAGAAAACCATGCATCAAAATCATTTCCTCTGAGACGACCAGGTGATGAAGTAACATAAGGTGGGATTAAATTGAATCTCTTCTTCTGAGCTATTCGTTGTAATTCTGTTGTTGCTAATTTGTAATCATGATTTTTATAATTGCTTATCCATCCGCGCCAGGCTCCTGATGATTTTAAATTAAAATACTTCTCGAGGTGTGCTTCATAAGCAATACCAATTTCTTCGGTTAAGAACCATCGCATATTATAATTCAGGGCAAATACGCCCAATTGGCGGGCAACATCGTATACTTTTTCAATTTCATTTGTATTCCATTCGCAAACCACAAAATTCAGAATTACCAATGGAAGTGGCCCTCCCGTTCGTCTTCTAAGATCAAATAAAGCCACCAAACCATCATTGACCTGCTTAAATCGACCATGCCCACGAATCTTGTCATGGGTTTCCAAATCCCCATCGATAGATACTAGCAGACCCAGGTTTTTAATTTTATTTACTTGTTCCAGGTACCGGCTTAGAAGTGTGCCGTTTGTTGAAATCATTACATCGTAGGGTTGTTCGCTCAACAAGTCCAGTAATTTTTCTATTTGTTTGTAGACAAAGGGTTCACCGCCGTGAATACTAATAAGAGATTCTCTGGCAGATAAAGATCGTATCAGTTTTACCAGATTTTCTTCCTCCATGTGCTGAACCGGTCGAATACCGTCAAAGAAATAACCTGTTTCACCCCACTGATTACACATAGGACATCTTAGATTACAGTGTTCAGTAGGGATGATCTGAATCACGGCAGCACTCGGAAGTTTAAAACTTTTATCACGAATCGCTTGCTCAAATAACTTGGCCCATATCTTTTGACGACGTTTATTTCGTCGATACATGCCAAAGTAGTGGTTATAATCGCGCCAGGAATAATGGTATTGCATTTTTATTCCTTTTAATATTTAGAGCTGGTTATAATCCGAGTTGTTGTAGTCTATATTGAGATATCTTTCACAACTATGACAGTATTATTAATGAGGTGTCATATTGATCTGCAAAGCTGAATTCGTTCTAATTAATATGGCTTCTCAGTGCCCTTGTCATTAAAAATCTAATCTGAATCATTTTAAATCTAATACAATAGGGATGTATTATCAAGTACTATATTTCTAATGTGGGACAGTATACTAGGATTAGATTACGGACTTAAATTTTGTAGGTTTTTTTTACAACAAAGAATTGAAAAGACAAAAATGGGCTTCCAATTCCTCATACCTTTTTTTATTCTGGAACAGGTGCCGGTTACAAAAGGTTAAGAGCAGGTGAAAAAAGCAAGTTAGAACGAGTGGTTTAATTTTTAATAGTTGTAGACGAACATCTGCTGCATCTTTTAGGGTAAACATCAACGATCGTCCCATTACGATCAAATTCAAAATGACAACATTTCATATACATTTCTTTAAGCAATTTACGTGCGCGCTGAACCCTAGATTTAGCTCCTGGCAGGGATATGTCTAACTTTTCAGACAATTCTTTTTGTGTTAATCCCCGATAATCAGTTAACAATAATGCTACAGAGTATTTGGTTGGTAACTGCTCAATCATTCCCATCAAACCTTTTTCGAGTTTTGCATAAGATTCATTTTCAAGGTTTTCTTCATATACTAGTGTACTTTCCCCCAGTTCAGTTTTCTGCTTTTTCTTTCGGTAGTAATCGATAATAGTATTTCGTGTAATCTGGTATATCCAACTGCTTATTTTCTCTTTGTGCGTTACGGTTCCGATATTCGAGTGGATTTTTACAAACACATCCTGTAAAATATCATCTGCTGCAGATTGATCATTAACACGTTTTCTGATGAATTGATTTAATAACTGCCGGCAATTATTCCAAATTATTTCTGTTTTATTATCCATGACATCACAAACTAAAATTTTAAAATAATTTAAACATAATGAAATACTTTTAATAAGAATTGCCGCGGCGAACCGCGACAATATCTTATCGAGCTACAAAATTTAAAAAGACCGCACCTCTTATTCTAAAAGCTTTAGAATGGCTTCTTTGCCATATAGGTTTTATACAGCCTGTCCATAACTCTTCTCACCTTTTCACTCTTATCAGTCTGTGCTGATCCTTTGATTATGTGTATCCCAATCCTGGAACCTATCTTGTATAGTGATAAAGCTGCTATAATACGCGATACCTTAGTCTCTCCATTTCTTAAAAGCTTTAATAAAGGAATAATAGCTTTATCTGACTTCATTTCGCCCAGGAAGTATGCGCTGCTTGTTCTCAAACCAATATTGTTCGAGTTCAAACCAACTAGATAATTTTCTTCAATTTGTGAATACTTTTCCTCACTAAAAACTGAATAGTCAGTATAAGAAGCGGGATTTGGTTTGTACTTTTTGCTGCCACCACCATCGGCTAATACCAACGAATTGAGTAAAAAAGTAATCACAATTATGGAAAAGAGATATACTTCTTTTCTGTTTAATATTCCTAACATTTTACACCTCCTTTAAATCATTTATTAAATTATTCTACTGGATACGTATCAGCTTTCTCACCCGTGTAGACGTAGGGATGCAAAAAGGGATGCACACTTTATCATATTGCTATGATATTCATCACAAATTGAAGATATATCCTTAAAGCTGAACTTTTAATCAGTTTACTCAATAGGTGGGTGTCTCAGAAATTTTTTTACTAATTGCTAAATTATAATAAAAGTAAATTCAGAAACGCGCCAATGGAATAGAAGCACCTTATTTAGAGATTTGATTATTTGGTAAGCGGAAGAGTAATTGTGATTAGTTTTCGATGGATTATTCTTTTTCCTTTCTCAAAAACTTTAATGCTTCCTCAAAAGTATATGTGTCTTCGCTAAAGCATTCGTAGCTTTCAAGGCTACCAAGCTTTTCAATTATATTAACAAATTTTTTAAGTGCGGATCTGAAAAGAAACGGTCCGAAAGTTACGCGGTTAATGCCAATCTTCTGCATGGTTATTAGCGGTATTGTCCTATGAGAGCCCAAAATATTTATTGGCGCGCTTATTTCTTTTCGTAAATTACTAATTGTCTTTAATTCCAGAATGCCTACAGGATAAACAAGGTCAGCACCGGATTTTAAATATTCGTCGGCTCTTTTAATTACTTGGGCAATCACTTCTGTTACTGGTTTCTCATTACCGGATAAAAAGCAATCTATCCTCGCATTTATTACCAGGTGCAACCCTCTTTCTTCAGCAACTTCTCTAACAGTTGAAATTCGTTCACACTGTTCCTCAATATTTCTTAATGAACCTTCCTCTTCCACGCTATCTTCTATGTTTATGCCTGCTACTCCTGTATCAATTACCTTGTTAATGGAATCCCTCAGGCTTTTAATATCAGAAGCATAACCAGATTCAATATCTGCAGTAACAGGTATTTCAACGCTTTTAACTATTCGTTCAATAATATCCAGGTGTGTTGAGAGCTTAATTTTTTCACCGTCCCGGTAACCCAAAGAGGATGAAATGGCAGCACTGGCAGTAGCTGCCGCAGGAAATCCTTTTGCTTCCAAAATTCGTGCACCAACCGGATTCCAAATGTTTGGCAGCACAAGAAGTTTATCCTGCTTGTGCAGTGCTAAAAAGTCTTTCGCTTTATTCTGCTGTGTGTTTTTTTCCATTGGTTTTTTTTCTTAACAACTCCAATATAAATTTAGATGGAACTTTACTTTTTTAACACCTTCCCTGTTTCCAGATAGTGATTTATAGATTTCTCCCACCACTTCATTGATTCTTCAAACTTTGATTCTAATTCACTGTTTACAAATTCATTCTGCTTTTTGCTTAGTCCTGTATACTGATACACGATCTCCGCTTCGGTTTTATTATTTTCAACCGGGGTTAATTTAATATTGATTCGCACAACATTTTCTTTGGGTGTAACTCTTAAAAATTCCACTTCAACCTTTTCCGGATTGTGTTGTGTTACATGCCATATTGTATCCATTTCGCCAGGATGAGAAGTTGAAAAGAGACAATTTTTTTCAATCAAACCTGATTGTGAAAAAATCATTTTATAGTTCCATCCATCG
>JAZGGS010000080.1:0-3289 GCA_036480595.1 Ignavibacteriaceae bacterium | reverse complement strand
AATATTTACCTCTATATGCTTTATGGCAACTTCCACAGGCACCGAACAGCTTACCTGCCGGCGCCTCAACTTCTGATTTGTCATTAGCCGACGCTAATTTCATTAGCTTTTGAGCCTGAATTCTCAGGCTCTCAAAGGACGTTTCCATATCCGATAGAAGGGCTCCTTTGAAAAAATACTTAGATCCCTTTACAGGGTAGACTTGGGAGTATGTATCTTTGTAGACCAGTGGCAGAAAAGTAGCCAGGGCAGCAATGCTTACAGCATTAGCAGCAATTCCCTTTATATTTCCTGTTTTAATTTTTCCCTTTAGGTCTCCTGCATTAGCCCCCATTGCTCCCATTGCGAATTTACGAGCCGCCACAACTTGCTCGGGCGGCTTCTGGCTTGACTTCAATACTCCCTGGGCATATATTGTTGCGGCAATCATGCAGATTAAAACGATTAAACTCAATATTAACAAAGCTTTCCTCTTCATATCACTTCCCCCTTATAATTTTTGTTTAACGTTCATCGAAACCAAGAAGTTCTAATCACTATTCCGTACCTCAGGTATGGCATTTGGTGTGATACATTTAGAGTATCTCGCTAAAATCTTACTTTTCAAAACGCAACTTATCTTGCCAATATGTAAAATTTAGAAATTATCTGGATGTTGAGATAAGTGTTTCGTATATGTGATTCGGAATGATAGCCTGTAGCTATTTTCGATCTTAACAATACCACAATATATGGAAATGGTCTATTGCGGTCTTGATGCTTGACTTGTTGCCTAAAGCATAACTCGGCTTCAGATCGATTTTATTGCAGATTTGTTTTGTAAATCAAGCATTTTTAGGACTTTAAATTTGCTAAGTTCAAGGCAGCAATCAAGCATTTGCTGTCGTTAGGATGAATCGCTATATATTGAGCTTTTCAGGCATTAATGAAGATATTCTCAAGGAAGGATAATTGGTTAAGATATTCGTTTGATATCAAATAAATTTAGCCAGTTGCGATACATAGCGAGACTGTCGAAAAAGCCCAATTCTGGCATATTTACGAATTTTACATGCAGTAATATCAAATAGTTATAAATCTTTAATTCATGCTTTTAAGGTTTTTCGACAGTCTCAGCAGTTATCTGTAACTGTAAGTTAACCGGCGAGCTTCAGCGAGTCCGCGTTAAACGGCTAGTTGGGCAATGAGAATGCATACCCTCCGTTCAAAAATTACCATTTTACCAACACCCTCTGCGCCCCAAGTATTGCTCGGCATCTTATAGCTGTTTATGAATTATAGTGTAACTATGATAAAGGTCACTTCTGAAATGCAGCGCCACCATCCAAAAAATCATTTGTGGTTTTAAAATAATCTGTCAGATTCACTCCTGTAGGCGTTATCTTAAAATTAGCTTGCCATATTTCTATACCTTTTTTTATGCTGGACTGCACTTGTTCTCTAATATAATCGCTATGCTTGCTATTGTTGGATACCTTGAATCTTGGATTATCATAAATAAAGCAAATCAATAAAATTGCCTTCTCATTTTGTTTTAAACTTCCTGCCAATTCATTAATATGCTTTATAAATCTTTCAAAGGAGTTAAATTCACTTACTTTCTTTGTCTTGACGTGTTCCTTTATTTCCACCTGCAAACTCATAAGTGGTGTTTTTACCTCAATAAAAGTGTTCCCAACAAGAAAATCAAGTTTTGAGTTTCCAAGTGTCTGCTCTCTCTTAACAGTCTCCCCATGTCTCACCATATCATAAAACTGCCCTGTCCTTAAAAAATGCTCAACATATCTGTTTACAGCATTCTGGTTTATACCAATCCATGACTTATTTTTCTTGTGCATCAAATCAAGTGAAATTGCCTCGACTGTATAAGGCGTTTTTCTTGTTTCATCTTTACTCTCTGAAAGCAGGCATGGGATATCGTTTAATACAATATTCCCTATACGTCCTGTAGTAGGGCAATGACAGTTATACACGAAACCATCAACTTCTACGTCCATAGTAAACTGGCTTTTTCTTTTTCGGATAATGCCTTCCACAAGTGGAGTTTCAAATTCTAATGCATTTTCTGTCATAAATCATTTCCCTAACTTCACACATGAGTCATGCCCAACGTTTGAGCTAACGTGCCGGCCTCATACCTTTCGAGCCTGCACTGGCCTTTACGTGAAACCGCATAGATTTCCCGGTCAGGTTCAGAGATTGGTTATATTCCCGGTTTGTATTTATTTTTCGATATTTTCAATTGTGTAACCGAGTTTTTTTAATTGCAAGAGGATACCTTCTTCTCCGATGAGGTGAAGAGTTCCAAATAAAACAAGCTCAACTTCCTTAGTTTTTAGCATTGTTTCAATTTGCGGAATCCATTTGTTATTTCGCTCAACAACAAGAGAATTATATATTTTCGGGAAACGATCTTTCCATGGAGCTATTGTAATTTTCTGCATCTGATTGTTATCTCCGGTTTTCCATGCAGTTTTTAACGACTGAAGCTGTTCAGATATATCTTTCAGATCAACTAACGTGTAATTTATAAATTCGTTTTCAGCCCCTTCCCCCATTTCCGCAATGAATTTTAATTGATCAGAAGCTGTTTCTAAATATTTGATTTCTCGTCTCTCGTTCAAGGCTTTCAAATTGTAAAACTCATCCACTCCTGTTCCGACTTGACCAAGCCTTTGTAGCTCAACCATGGTAAGAGTTACTGACAGTAAACCTGGTTTAAATTTCAACATTTGTTCAAATGGAATTCCTCGGCTTGTTAAATGATTTTTCAAGGCTTGAAGCGTATTAGGTTTTAAGAAGTCTGCAATGCTTTCTTCTCCTTTATACATTGCATCTTGCAAGATTGCTTTTTGGAATTCAGGAGTTTGAAGTTTTTGCATGTCTGCTTCTAAAACCAACAGGTTTGAATTATTAAATGCTGAGTCAAATGCCTCAGGCAGGGGATAGTCAGATTTGCTTAGCACATGAATTGTACCACCTATAAAGACATGGTTTCTATCTTTACTAATTCGCCAAACTGGTGATTTTGCAAAAGCAGGAATATTAAAAATGACACAGGACAGAAGCAATACAAAAATTGTGTTTTTAATTTTCATTGTTAAACCTTTCTAATAATTTTTAGTTTCAAATTGAATTTGTGTTACAGTTTCAGAATATAACTAGTTAGTGAGCGGAATTATTTCTGCAATATTGAGCAAATATGGAAAAATTTCTATCATATTAGAAAAATACGGAACTATTTTATAAAAAAACAATAGGGTTTCCAATATGGACTCAAACTAAAATC
>JAZGGS010000079.1:0-5141 GCA_036480595.1 Ignavibacteriaceae bacterium | reverse complement strand
ACAATTGTTAGTTTCGATTTTGCTGTTTCAATTATGCCTGGCTGGCATACTACAATCTTTCCGCCGTACTTTGTAGCAGGTGCAATCTTTTCTGGTTTTGCTATGGTAGTAACTGTTCTTGTTTTTGTAAGAAAAATATTCGATTTGCAAAATATTATTACTGTAGATCATCTTGAAAAAATGAACAAAGTTATCTTAGCAACCGGTATGATGGTTGGCTACGCTTATGCTATGGAATTTTTTATTGCCTGGTACAGCGGAGTTAAGGTAGAGCAATTTGTATTTATAAACAGGGCTTTCGGACCGTATGCATGGGCATACTGGATTATGGTAAGCTGCAATGTACTTTCACCACAGCTTTTCTGGTTCAGAAAGATAAGAAGATCAATTCCTTTGATGGTAATTATTGTGATATTTGTTAATGTGGGTATGTGGTTCGAAAGGTTTGTTATTGTGGTTACATCGCTGCACAGAGATTATCTGCCCTCTAGCTGGGGTTATTTTACACCAACCTTCTACGATTTAGGAATTTTACTTGGCAGTTTCGGTTTATTCTTTACATTAGTTATTCTATTTACAAAGATGCTTCCAGTAGTATCAATTTCCGAAGTTAAGGCTTCTGTAGATGGTGCGCAGCCATCACATCACGGAGGAGGGCACAATGGCTGATAAAAAAGTTTTTGCTGCTTCCGCATTATTCAATACACCAAATGCCATAATGGTAGCCGCTAAAAAGGTTGCATCAATGGGATTTACAAAATGGGATGTTAATACTCCTTATCCTGTTCATGGCATGGATGATGCAATGGATATTAAACCCTCTAAGCTTGGTTTTGTTACCTTGTTTTTTGGACTCGCAGGCATTGCTATAGCCCTGCTCTTTATGTGGTGGACACTATCTGTTGATTACCAACTGGTTATAGGCGGTAAACCTTATTTTGCTCTTCCTGCTTTTATTCCGGTTACTTTTGAAGTAACTGTACTTATGGCTACTGTATCTACAGCAGTTTCAATGTTTGCAATATTTTTCGGGCTCCCGGATAATTCACATCCTTTGCACGATACGGATTATATGAAAAAAGTATCATGCGATCACTTTGGAATTATAATTGAAACCAGCGACCCGAATTATAATGAAACTGAAGTTACTGATCTGCTAAATAGTCTTGAACCTGTTTCTACTGGTTTTATTTATTTTCCTGAAAAAGAAAAATATCCAATCTTACAACCTAGATTTTTAATGTTCCTTGCATCAACAGCTATTGTGGTTTCCATCGGTACATATCTTATGCTTAATAAATTAATGTATATTGTACCGTTCAATTGGATGATGGAGCAGGATAAAATAGTTGCACAAAACAGCAGCGATTTTTTTGATGACGGCAGGGGAATGAGATTACCCGTTGAAGGAACTGTTGCAAGAGGTTTTATACCTTATCCTTATATTGGAGAAGCGAACCCGGAAGAGGTTTTGTCTAATCCTTATCTGCCTTCAAAAGAGAACATTGAACTTGGACAAAGAAAATATTTAACATATTGCAGCCCATGCCACGGTAATTTTGGTGACGGAGACAGCAGGTTAAATGGGCAATTCCCCAATCCACCGACTCTTCATTCAAACAGGGCAAGAGATTTTAGTGACGGAATGATCTATCATATAATGACTAACGGACAAAATATTATGCCTTCCTACGCCTCGCAGGTTACGAGAAAGGAAAGATGGGCAATAGTAAACTACATTCGCGTATTGCAAAGAGCAAAAAACGCAAATGATTCTGATTTAGAATTGATTAATAACGGAGACGGCTTCTGATGACTGAAACTGATATAACATATCATAAAAAAGAATTGCCTGCAAAGTTTCTAAAACTTGGTATAATTCTTTTAGCTATCGGAGTATTACTGGGCACTGCAGGCTTTTTTACTGATCAACAGAGAGCGGTTTACAATTATGTAGTTTCATATACTTTTCTAATCAGCATTGGTGTTGGTGCCTTATTCCTGGTTGCATTAGAATATGTTGTAGGTGCAGTATGGAGTGTTCCCATAAGAAGACTTATTGAGTTTTTAGCTGCGATCATTCCGTTTCTTGCAATACTCGTACTTCCATTGATATTTAATATTCACGAACTGTTTCATTGGTCGCACGCAGAAGCGGTTGCAGAAGATGTAGTACTTCAGGGAAAAGAACCTTATCTTAATGTTGAGTTCTTTATTATAAGAGTTTTTGTTATGATAGGACTTTGGTCTCTGTTCTATTTCATCATAAAAAGGAATTCGAGGAAGCAAGACGAAACTAAAGACCAAAAATTAACCAGGACAAACATAAAGCTCTCAGCTGTCTTTATACCTGTATTTGCAATTACTATTTCTCTTGCTGCAATAGACTTGCTGATGAGTATTGAACCTCACTGGTTTTCTACAATAATTGGTGTCTATTATTTTTCGGGAACTGTTATTGCTGCATTAGCAGCAGTTACAATTGCAACTGTATATCTTAAAGAGCACGGTTATTTACATTCAAGGATGACTAATGATCATTTATTCAGTTTAGGTGCTTTGCAGTTTGCATTTATAAACTTTTGGGGTTACATAGCATTTTCGCAATACCTTTTAATATGGTATGCTGATCTTCCTGAAGAAACATACTGGATTCTGCAAAAATGGGAAGGAAGCTGGGCAATAATTTCTATTCTCCTTATTATCATTCATTTTCTTGTTCCTTACATTGCACTTCTTTCTCAGCCATCTAAAATGAATCCTAAAAGGTTGAAGTTTATTTCTGTCTGGCTGCTCTTTGCACACCTTTTCGATCTATACTGGCTGGTAATGCCGCAGCTGCCTGATTTAGCTGATGGTTTTGTATTTAGCTGGATAGACTTTGTCTTCCCGGTTGCAGCAGTTGGATTTATAATAATTATTTTTAATATGAAAGCGAAGAAAGAAAATCTGATACCGATTGGCGATCCAAAATTAAAACGCGGTTTGGATTTTCATCTATAGAAAAAATGGATTATCTGAAATCAATATCCTCTAAAATAAAAGAAAATCCTGGAGCAATATTCGGAATATTGTATCCTTATATTTTGGTACTGGTTATTATAATCGGGTTGTATTATGTAAGCAAACTGGATTTTATTACAAAGCAGAAAGTTCCTGCTTTAGTTCCTGATACAACAGTTGTTACAGATCTTCCTGTGGTTAAAGCCAGTACTGTTCCTCCGTTAGATATTCAAACTGTAATGGAACCGAATGAAGCTTTATTGGAAGCAGGAGAGGAACTTTATACTCTAAATTGCGTTTCCTGTCACGGAGAGGATGGACTTGGATCCGGTGCTGCTGCTGCTGTTCTTAATCCTCCACCAAGAAATTTTTCGAATTCAGAAGGATGGAAAAATACCAGAACATTAGCAGGCATTTATACATCGCTCCAGGAGGGAATTCCCGGAACAGCGATGATTTCGTATGATTTTCTAACTGCAGAAGACAAGTTTGCATTAGCACATTATATCCGCACTGAGTTCATTACCAATCCCCCCGCCGGCAATCCGGATGAGTTTGCAGCGCTCGATCAGTTGTATAATATTTCTGCCGGCACAGATATTCCCGCACAAATTCCTGTTGCAAATGCAATTCAAATTATTGTTGAAGAAAATATAACCCGGGTTGAAAAAGTTCAGAATACTTTAACCCGAATCGAAAGTAGTTCTTCGGAAGGTGCTAATTTATTTAGCAAAGTAACCGATGATGAATTTCAAGCTGTTTCGGGTTTGGTTATTGCAGGTTACTGGAATGATGAGAACAGTTTTAGGGAGCTGATAACCAGGAACTTGAACTATAACGGGTTCAACGGTAAGCTATTTAGTCTAACTGATAACGAATGGTTTATACTCTTCAGTTTTTTAAAAAATAATATTTAACTAATAATAAAAAGATAAAGTTAT
The DNA here is from genome assembly GCA_036480595.1 of Ignavibacteriaceae bacterium. Taxonomy (GTDB): domain Bacteria; phylum Bacteroidota; class Ignavibacteria; order Ignavibacteriales; family Ignavibacteriaceae; genus JAZGGS01. The sequence goes on along the minus strand of JAZGGS010000079.1, from coordinate 1,197 downwards.
GCAGGGGTTAATAAAAATACTTGTATTACTTTTTGTTTTGTCTATTATTCCAGTTTTTGGTGAAATAGATGATAAAATTGATGTTGGAATAGATGAGCAATTAGGAGCATATATTCCGCTGAATGCAATATTCAAAGATGCAAATGGAAATGATGTTGTTTTGAGCGAACTGGTTACAGAAACAACGATTCTGGCCTTTGTTTATTATGAATGTCCCGGTATTTGCAATCCGCTTTTGTTTGAGTTGTCAGAGGTTATTAATAAATCTGATCTTGAGCCGGGCTACGATTATAATGTTATTTGCATAAGTATGGATGAACTTGAAATACCAGAAAATGCTGCAGATAAAAAGTTAACATTCTATGCTGCACTAGATAAAGATGTACCAAAAGAAGCATGGAGATTTTTAACCGGCAGCAGGGAAGAGATAATAAAGGTCACCAACGCAGCAGGATTTTATTTTAAGCGTATAGATGATCAGTTCTTACACACAGGTGTATTCATATTCCTGGATAAAGAAGGAAAGATTTGCAGGTACTTAATTCCGAATTACAGCGACAAAAGCGGTTTTGGAATCCTACCATTCGATTTTAAAATGGCTGTCCTGGAAGCGGCTGATGGTAAAGTAACACCAACAATTGCAAGGGTGCTTCAGTTCTGTTTTAGTTACGATACTGAAGGTCAGAAATACACTTTAAACTTTACAAGGATATTTGGTGCCGGAATTATAATTCTGGTTCTCCTGTTTTTAATATTTATAATATTCAAACCGAAAAAAGAAATTATTAAAACGAGGTAATTTTTTATGTCCGCCGATGCTGTTACATTGGATTCAAATAGTAAGGAACCCAGCTACCTGGATTATAAAGGAAAATATTCAGGGATAAGGGGTTGGATCTTTTCTACAGATCATAAACGCATTGGAATCCTTTACCTGATTGGTATTCTTACTTTCTTTCTTGCCGGTGCCGCTTTTGGCTTCCTTTTGAGGTTAGAGCTTATCTCACCGGGTGAAACTATTATGAGTGCCCAAACATACAACAGGTTCTTTACACTGCATGGTGTAATAATGATATTTTTATTTATCATTCCCGCAATCCCTGCAGTTTTTGGTAATTTCTTTCTTCCCATTTTAATTGGTGCTAAAGATGTTGCTTTCCCCAGGTTGAATCTCTTTTCCTGGTATCTTTACTTAAC
>JAZGGS010000078.1:0-5503 GCA_036480595.1 Ignavibacteriaceae bacterium | reverse complement strand
CGACGAAATAGGAAGTGACGATGAAGATACCCAGGTTATAATTCAATCGGTTGATAGTGCCGGAAAACGGTTGCATAGAACCATTGATATGATACTCTCTCTTTCTGCAATACAGAGCGGAAATTACAAACCGGATTTTGAAACGTTTGATCTGGTAAACGAGCTAAAAGAACTTACCGGGGAATTTAAACCCCTTGCTAATGAAAAAGGATTAAATCTTATTTCAGAAACCACTTGCTCTAATTCACTTGTGAGTGCAGACAAGTATACTGTAAACCAGATATTCCAGAACCTTATTGGAAATGCTATGAAGTATACACATCAGGGTTATGTTCAAGTTTTGATAAACGATGTTGATGAAAATAAAATTGCGGTAAAGATTGAAGATACCGGTATTGGTATGAACGTGGATTATATCAATGATGTGTTCTCTCCATTCTCACAGGAAGACGCCGGACAAAAGAGAAACTACGAGGGGAACGGATTAGGATTGGCTTTGGTTAAAAAGTATGTTGAACTTAATAAAGCATCTATTGAGGTTCAAAGTGAAAAGAATAGGGGCTCGGTATTTTCTGTTATTTTTAATAAGCATCCTGGTGTAGATCTTCTTAGCGAAAATACAACAATTCCAGAAGCAGTTAATAACAGGAAATAGTTTGCTACGCTCGGAAGCATTATGTAGCAAACTACTATAATGAATACATCTCCAACGGAGCATTTGTTACCGCGGTATCGATTAAAAATTTAGATTATAAGACAGTTAAAGAAGATCCAAGTGTATACGTTTCGTTACATCTAAAACAACCTCAAGCTCTGAATATCATACATATTCAGGTCCGGACGGATATCTTGTTTTATTTATTGTCCCCTATGAGATATACCAAGTAAATGCGATCAAGTCTGGATATCAATCGGCTAATCAACCTCAAGTTACTCTATCATCAACTTCTTCTTCTGCAAGCTTGCAGATAAACGTTAACCAAATAACTGGCTCAGCCTTGACGGGTAAAGTAACGTTTCTAGCTGTTGAAAATGGTATTGTTGATGTTTCATTGCTGGATGAAGAATCATTATCAGTTGTTAATGGGCTTACAACAATGATAGACACTAGTAAAGACTACACAATAATTAACATACCAATCGGGAATTACGTAGCTTGGGCTTCTTATGAAAATGATGGTTATGTGATGGATCCCGATTGGATATTTAAAAATCTTGGCGCATTAGATATTTCATTCGCAGCAGATACTTCTAAATTGCTGGACTTTAGTGTAACGGGTGCTATTACAATAATTTCTCCTACTAACTTCCCTGATTCGATTATCCCTGCTTTAGCTGATTCAGTAGTACCAACGTTTAACTGGGATGCTTATCCTTAAGCTAAAGAATATATAATTGAAGTAAGAGATATAAATGGGAATTTGATCTGGGGAGGATTCGCCGAGACGGGTGAAATCCGTCACTCACAAATACCAAAGGAATGGAACAGTGTTGAATTTAATTTTGATGGCTCAGCGCCATCGCAACTTCAGCCAGGTAATATATATCAATGGAGATTATACGCTGATGATGATGCAGCTTCAGATGTGCAAACATTATTATCTTCCAGCGAGGACTTGATGGGGCTGTTCAGAATCACTGATTGAATGCCCTATCAAATTAAAAGGATTATACAATTGGGATAAATAAAAATCCCAGCCTAGTTATTAAGCAGGGTTCGTATGATGGACAAGAAGAATTAGTTGGTAACACTTACAGTAATTGAACTTGGTCCGACAACACCTCGTGCCCGAACGGGATTTGAACCATCATTTCCTACTTCAGTACCAGCACCGGTAATGGTAACCTGCTGAGCATTTACAACTGCAGTATTGGTACCGTTAGTAGTTGAATTGAGATCCGTTGGAATTGGCCAGCCGCTACAACAGTTGAAGGTGTTGCCACCGCCACCCATTGAAGTACGCTCCTTGTAATATTGCTGAGCCATTGCTCCAAGGTTGTTCAGGTCTGAAATAACGCCATCTCTATTTGCTGAAGTAGCATTAGAATTAAATAGATTTATACCAACTATAACTGCAATACCTACAACAATAACACCAAGAACGATTAAAAGAAGTTGTTACTGACCCGCTTTGTTCTCCTATGTTTGATAAGGATTTGTGAATTAGCTTAGGTTATTATTGAACCTATTTTATTATTATTGAGTAATATTCATTTGCAGTGACGATAGTTTGCACTTTAATAGAATCATTTCCTGTAACGACTTCAGTTCCCGTGCTAGTAATAGTAATCCGATCTCTTGTTACTTGCGCAACATATGATCCGTTTACAGTTGATACCATTTGCGTAGGAATTTGCCATCCTAAAAAGGTCTTTCCGCCTCCGCCTATGTCGCTTGGCTTTTTGTAGTAACTAATTGCTATTGAAGCAAGATTAGAGCATTCATTAATTAGAATATCACGTTTCGAATCAATAGCACTTGCTCTGAAAAGTTGAATTGAAATAGCGATAGCTATAACTACAATAATAATTGCTAGCACTATCATTAATAACTGTTGTTGTCCCATTTTATTCTGTTTATTTCACTGATTAAATTAATTATTGAGCAAATGCCCACTTAACAGTGTTCTTGTTATTATCAACCTCAGGTATTGTTTCCTCCGGTTTAGGTTTAACATTATCATTAAAACTCTTTACAGCTTCTTCAGAAGTATTAAAAGTTTCAAATACATTAGAAATACCTGTTAAGTAAAAAAGTTCTTTTGCAGGGTCCAGCGGGTCAACTATTTTTAACTCCCCGCCTTGTGCTAGTAACTTTTTTTGAGTGACTACAAGAACTCCGATAAAAGTTGAATCCAGGTGGGTGCACTGGCTAAGATCGACAACTATTTTAGAGTGTCCCAACACAACCTGCTCATTAAGTAAATTCTTCAATACAGCAGCTTCAATTACTGTAGCTCTTAAAAGATTTACTCTGTTTGTAAGAACGTCACCTCTGATTTCCTGACTAATGTCTTTCATAACATTTTTCTCCATTACTGTTAAAAATCTTATCGTTTACTCAAACCAATGCTTAACATACAATCTGTTCTTACCGAAGCCATAATTAAACATTCGCTTTTCTAAATCAATATCCGTTAGTGCATCGAACACAGCTTCAGTAGAATATAAAACTTTCCCATCACTGTTACCGACTGTATTACCAGAAGAAGGACTTGGTGTTAAAATAATTATCGAGCCGATAACGGTAGAATGAATATGTACTAGATCATCTGCTATAATTATTCCTTTAAATGTACCTAAGTCAAGATTCTTCATAATTGCATTTTTTGCGCTATTATGAACAACTAATACACCAGAGCCAGTAATATCCATATTTTGCCATTTATTGTGAGGAGCTGCAGTCTTAAGCTCAACAAATGTAACACCTGATAATGGATTACCACTCAAACTTGTTGGGTCAATAACATACTGGCTTCCATTTATACCACTTTGTGCAATAGATTTAAGAGTACCTTCAGGAAAACCTTTTGTAGGACCTCCCATAACTTGATCCGGAGATCCAGGGAAACCACCTGGCCAAAGCTGGTTTTCTAGAATTACATTAGGATCGGCAGGATTTGAAGGAACGTAATCTGTCGTCAGGTGAGTGCCACCCAAGTCTGCGGTACCCATTTGTGTAAAAGTACCTGTTGTCCATATTGCATAAGAACCTGTTTCGGGTATTACATCTCCTAATGCTGTGTGGTTCCTTCCATCTATAGTTATATTTCCATTACTCAATACTGAGTTATTCGCACTAATGGCACCTCTGAAAGAAGGCGGGAAAAATGGAAATATATCACTATAAGCAGTAACCTGTTTTGTTGCTCCATATAAATCTACAGTAACCGAATACTTTATCAAGTCTTCCCCATCAAATTTTTCGTCTGTAACGGTGTATGTTACCTGGGCATCGAACAATGTTTCTGTAACTGGTGACGTCACCCTCCAATCATAATCATCTGCTACCCTGGACATAAGCGTTTGAACTGTACTGTTAGCTGCGTTCCGTACTTTGGTATCTACGTAATTATTTACAGAATTTTCAGTTGCAAGAGTTACATTCTTATTCTGGGTCATACTTACAATGCTATAAGTTATAAAACCAGCTAAAACAATAAGTAAAATAAATCTAGACATTACTAACTCCGCTAAATATTTTTAGGTTTAATTGTTTTCTCCCACTCAACCGCTTCATAGTGTTCATATATCTTTTCTGCGGTCTCACATTTTAATCTTACTCCAACAGTTTTGATTTTATTCATTTCAGATTGATTTTGAAGTGCGGTATAATCAATTTTTTGACCAAGTGAATCATAATAACTAAGCTTGAAATCAACAACAACTATTAATGCACCCGGTTTCTCTTTATTTTTTTCTCTTGTTAATAAATAATCACTTGGATTGCGCGTGCTTGTTAAATCTTCCGGCTTATCGCAATAGTAATGGATTTCATCATCCACACCATTATTATTTATATCAGTGTAGAATTTTATTTCATTCGAATCGGCAACAATGATTTTATCACCAGATATTCTAAATCCTATCTTATAAAGATCGTGTTCAAGTAATTCGGCTGCCGAAGTTACATTTCGTTGCACTATTCCTGAATACAGGTTTTCAGATGCGGCAGCATTAATAGAGATTTTCAGGTTAAAAAGGATAAGAACTACTATTGAGCCAACCACAAATGAACCGATGATATCTATCCAATCTGACATAGTTAAATTCCTTTAATAAGATATTATGTGATTAAATTTTAAGGTGTCCATTAAGCTGTAATTGGTCACCAATACTTCAACGTGTTTTGAAAAAGTTGAGCTGCTGCTTAGAATATTAGGATTTGATGTATTTACATAAGAAATCTTTACTTTCAGATCAAAATCTCCCATTCTGTCCAATATGATTTCTGTGGTGTAATTGTTATAATCATCAATGTCATCAAAGTCAGTATTCTTTGCTTCACCAGGCTCAGGTCCAAGATCACTAACTGGTGTAAGTAATTCGGTTTTTGAAACAGCTGTAGTGATTGTATTTTCATCAAATGCTTTAGTCTGAATCTCATCAATAATTGACTGAGCCAAACCTGCTGCATTTATTACAGACTCGCTGGTATAAGTTGCAATCATTCTTTCCGTGTTTGCTTTATTGACATTCAGAATTAAGTTTGATAATAATAACATGCCAGCAATTGTTAATAACATATGTCCTGAGTTCATAATATTAAATTCCCGTATTTAGTCATATAAATGAATAATCTGATAGAGTTCTAAACAATTTTCACAATTTATACTTACTGAAAGTTGTAGTAAATTTTAAGATGAGATGATTAGATGATTTTGAGAAGATCTTTCAAAATTATCAGACAGTAAATAAGCTAATGTTTTTTGGAATCTCATCTTAATCTCTTTTTTTGAGAATTATTGATTTAATTTCCTCACTACATTAGCATCCTCCGCGC
>JAZGGS010000077.1:0-2449 GCA_036480595.1 Ignavibacteriaceae bacterium | reverse complement strand
CTGAGCTTATCTTGAAGGATCGGACGGCCCTTGGTGTTGATAAACACATAGGGGCTAGCTGCCCAAAACATAGGAGTATGGCTCCCCACACAAGATGCACGGTTCATCTCTAAGATCATTGTAAAACTCTTCTGTTGCTTCAACTATCATGTCATTTGCCATAGATTTTCCTTTAGCTTTTTAAATACAATTCTGATTGACGATAATTTAGCACGCTGAACAGGATTTACGATGTTGGCATTGCCTGCAGATTGCGATGTACATTCAAATCAAAAAAATATTAGCACAGTTGCTCGAATTTATTAAGAATATAACAATATATTGATATTTGTCAACGAATATATACTATATATTGTGTATTCAGTATGCTTTGGCTTTAACGGAGATGCAAATGAGCTTACTTTTTAAACGATTTGGAAGATCAAATCTCCCTCACTCTGATTAACAACAGAACTAAAAAAGTTCACACGTATTAGAAAATGAGTCTGAAAAGGTTCACACGTATCAGTGAATGGGAGGTGGAAATATTAAGAGATTTCGGTGGTATTTAGTTTTTAGATTTATTGTTCTTTTGACATGCAAATTCAAATATTTGTCAGAATAGGGCTACCAAGCAATAACCGGATTAATCTAACCAGCTGAAATTTAATGGATTTTTATTATAGTGTCGAAATGGCCTGAATTTTGCTTTACAAACTGTGTAACTGTAAAGACAGATATTAACCTATTAAATTATATCAAAATTCATACCGGAGACCATTTTAATGGCAGCTATCTTAGATTCAAAAGGAAAATCATTCTTTGTCACTGAAAAAACAAATCTAAAGGTCGGGGCTAAAGCTGTTGGCTTACCCGCAATATTGCCTTGCAATGAAGACCTTCAAATAAATTATTCTAAATTCGACTTAGATGATAAAAAATACACTTGGTTGGTTTGCCCTCATCTTTCGGGGTCAGATAGAGTTTATGAATACTATATGGCTTCCGGGCTTATAATCATTGTATTTGGAAAATGCTTTTGCGAGGACTGCCTTGATATGATTCTTTTGAAGAGTGATTTATCAGAATTAGTTAGATCAAGTAGGCCAATGACAGACAGGCTGTTCCAAGAAGATTTTGTGAACCCTCTGATTGGAAGTAATTCCAATTTTACCGATAAATTTAAGTACCTCGAAGAAAATCCAATTTCTCGTAAAACTTGGATATGCTGCGCCCATTTGTCCACAAAGGCAAAACTTAATGAGGTTTATTCAAATTGCGGACATATCTATATTTTTGAAGGCCACATCATCTGTCAGGATTGTTTTAATATGATACCGGCTAATAGCTTAATAGACATTCTTTACACAGGTGAGGCGATGACAAGTGTACTTTTTCAAGAAATCATTGTTAATTCACTTTATCCAATAAATCACGAAATGCTGAAGTCAGTTAAGCATCACGGTTTGTATGAAATTAACATCGGAAATCAATAGGCTACCTCGTTACACCCCTTTTTAGCCATAGGTAATTTAAGCTTGACAAAATAATCTCCCCTTATACAGCCCCCCATTAAGCCACAGGCCCATATCTTTAAAACCCTTTCACCAAGATCAATGCGGGATTGAATATTTAGAATACAGGATTCCCCCGATCCTATCGGATCAAGCCTTCTATATTATCTTGAGAGAGCCCTAAAAGCCTTCACACGTATCAGTAAATGAGTCTAAAAAGGTTCACACGTATCAGTGAATGGGAGGTGGAAATTAATCAGGGTATACCGGGTATGCGTAATATGGGTTTTCCGGGTACCTATCTCATAACTGATAATCAAAGACTGTTTGACATACCTAATAAACTCTGCCATATGTCCTGTGGGTCACCGGCTGTTGAGGATAGATGATAAAATATAAAAGGGTTAAAGTGTTGAATTTATTTTGCAGCCGGTGGCCTTTTTTCATTTCTTGACATTCAAATTTGCTTTCCCCACCACTATCCCCACCATGATTTTTAGGCTTATTAGGTTTAGATTGCGTCTGGTGAATCAGAAGTTACAACCAAAGCAGTTGAGACAATCTCATATTTACCTTTATCCAGTCGGTTAACTTTATCTCCGTTTGAGGTGCGTAGCTCTTTCATCCCCGGTGTAACTCTGTTAGGATTCTCGAAAGTTCCGGATTTAATAAAATTAGTATATTCATGAATTATAAACTCTTGTCCATCTTCGCTAAAGGCTTTGAATGTTTTCGTAATTTCCTCCATGGCTCACCCCTTTTTATTTTACCCTAATGTCAATTTAAAAATCCATTCGGAACATTTTGCGGCATAATTTGTAAGAAAAGATGGAAGCAGGGCCGGATCAAAGACTAATAAAGAAAGCAATAACAGGTGCAAAATTAATATTGAGCTAACTACCAAGAAAATCTTAGCTGCTGTCTTTTCTGATCCGATAACCTTATAAATAATAAAC
>JAZGGS010000076.1:0-12797 GCA_036480595.1 Ignavibacteriaceae bacterium | reverse complement strand
TCATTTTATATTGATGATGGAACGGCTGGAACTGATATTTTTATGTTTGGGCCTCCGGTATTTACCTGGGCTATGGGAGATATGTTACAAATTACAGGTGAAGTTGATCAGTATAACGGAATGACTGAAATTATACCCGCAGATACATCGGGATGGGTGTTAATAGGTTCAGGAAATCCCACTCCCGATCCAATAGTGTTAACACTTGCTCAATATAAAGCTGATTCTGAATTGTATGAGGGAAGTCTTGTCGGATTTATATCACTCTCATTGGTTGGTGGAACCTGGCCAGCTAGTGGTAGTACAAACCTAGAGTTTAGTGATGGCATTGATACTGTCGTATTCCGTATAGATTCTGATACTAATATTCCTGGTAATCCTGAACCCACATGGCCACGGGATGTTCTTGGAATTGGAAGCCAGTATGACCCTAGTACTCCTCCAGATGGTGGATATCAGATATTCCCTAGATTCTTTGAGACTGATTTTCTACCACCGGGAACAATTCCTGTTGAGCTAATATCTTTTGTTGCTTCAGTTAATAAGAACAATGTTACTCTAAGCTGGACCACAGCAACCGAAACGAACAATCAGGGCTTTGAAATCCAGCGTAACAGCGGACATAATTTTCAAGCTGTTGGATTTGTTAATGGTCACGGAACAACCACCGAAGTTCAGGAATATTCATTTACCGATGTTGTTACACCTGGCTCTTATTCCTACAGGTTAAAACAAGTTGATTATAATGGTACATTCAGTTACTCTGACCAGGTTGAAATAGTTGTTCCTGATGTATTTACATTGGAGCAGAACTATCCTAATCCGTTCAACCCATCAACAAAAATTAACTTCAACTTAGCTGTTGATTCTAAAGTTAACTTGAAAGTATTTGATGTGCTAGGACAGGAAGTTGTAACTTTAATCAGTTCTAACATGGTAGCAGGTTCACATAATGTAGATTTTAATGCTTCTGGTTTGAACAGCGGCGTTTACTTCTACAGGATGGATGCTGCAGGTATTGATGGAAATAACTTTACAAACGTTAAGAAAATGATTCTTACCAAGTAAAATTATTGTTCCTTAAATTCAGCCCGAATCAGGAGACTGTTTCGGGCTTTTTTATTTACCAATTAAATCAATGATAAATTCAGCCATTGCTAGTTCAACTCATATTTTATAATTTAGTTTTAATTATTTTCAACAAAACGGAATGGTAATGAAATCTGCTTTATCTTTAATACTAATTGCATTCATCTTTATAAGCTGCAGCAATAAAAAATCGGATGAGGAATTTTTTAACGAAGCAAAGACGAACACTGAAAAAGGAAAAATACCTGAGGCAGTAGCTTCGTATGAGGAGCTATTAAAGGAATATCCTGATAGCAAAGCAGCGCCCGAAGCTCTAAGAAATCTTGCAGCTATTTATCAGAATAAACTGGTTAAAAGCATTTCCGAAACTGAATCATTGCAGGAAGCCGCAAAGTTATTCAGACAAATTTATGATGAATACCCGGAAAGTGAATTTGCACCAATGGGTTTGTTCATGGCTGGTTTCGTCCTGGCAAATGAATTAAATATGTATAATGAAGCAACAGAAACCTACAATCTTTTTATGGAAGCTTTTCCTGATCATGAACTGGCAGCTTCCGCAAAAGAAGAACTGGATAATATGGGCTTAACCCCGGAAGAAATTCTCCGGAAAAATTTTGCAAAAGAAGAATAATGTCACGACTTCAGCAGGATTATAAAAATTTTCTCGAACCGGCATTCGTTTCAAAACTCAATTCATTAGAACTTAAAGCAAGATTAGTTGTAGAAGGATTTATGGTAGGGCTTCACAAAAGTCCTTACCATGGATTCAGTGTTGAATTTGCCCAGCACCGACCCTACATGCAGGGCGATAACCTTAAGGATGTTGATTGGAAAGTTTACGGAAAAACTGAAAAGTTTTTTATAAAGCAGTATGAAGAAGAAACAAACCTGCAAAGTTTTATACTGTTGGATATAAGCAATTCGATGAAATTCAATTCCGCGGGTAACATTTCTAAAATTGAATATGCTTTTACACTTGCGGCTGCATTAAGCTATTTGATGATACATCAACAGGATGCTGCCGGGTTGTCATTATATGCTGAAAATATTGTTAAGTATCTGCCGCCTAAAGCAAACCGCACTTATCTTCGTGAAATATTGAAAACTCTTGCCGGTGCAAAGGCATCACAAAAAACCAATACTGCAAACTGCCTTAATGAAATAGCTGAAAAAATCAGCCGAAGAGGATTGGTTATTATAATATCAGATCTGTTTGATGATATTGATTCTGTGCTGAAAGCTGTTAAACACTTTAGTTACAAAAAAAATGAAGTTATTGTTTTCCAGGTACTCGATCCGCTTGAAAGATCGTTTGCTTTTGGGAAGGATGCGATATTTAAAGACCTGGAAACTGAAGATGAAATAACCACCCAGCCATACCATGTGCAAAAAGCTTACAAAGATGCAATGATTGAGTTCACTTCAAAAATTAAAGCTGAATGTCTTAATTCAAATATAGATTATAACCTTATCGAAACTTCAGATCCTTTTGATAAAGCCCTTCTAAATTACATTCAGAAAAGAGAAAAATTATATTAGTTTTTTATTATAAGAGATTTAATTTTTGAAAGATATTTATCAATCAGTTTTACCGTAGCTTCTTTTGATTTTCCTTCTGTAATAATTCTTATAATCGGTTCAGTATTCGATCTACGAAAATGAACCCAGTGATCTTCAAAATCAATTTTCAAACCGTCATCTGTATTAACAATTTCATTTTTAAATTCTTCAATCAACGATTCCATAATTTTATCTGTATCAGTTTCAGGTAGATCAATTTTTCTTTTTTCTATAAAGTAGGAGGGAAGGGAATTCTTAAGTTCGGAAAGAGTTCCTCCGAATTCTGTTAAATGCTGCAAGGTTAAAGCAATACCAACAAGTGCATCTCTTCCGTAATGGAGTTCAGGATAAATTACGCCGCCGCTTCCTTCCCCTCCAATTACAGCATTAATTTCTTTCATCTTCTTAACTACGTTTGCTTCGCCTACAGGTGAGCGGTGAACAGTTGCGCCAAACTCATCGGCTACATCATCCACTGCACGGCTTGTTGATAGATTTACCACAACTTTACCTGGCTGCTTTGATAAAATAAATTTTGCCACATGTGTTATTGTGTTTTCCTCAACAAATGGTTCTCCCTTATCAGTGATGAGTACAAGCCGGTCAACATCAGGATCAACAACAATTCCTAAATCTGCTTTTGTTTTCACAACGGCTTCCATTGTTTCGGTTAAGTTTTCGGGCAGCGGTTCCGGGTTGCGCGGAAAGATTCCTGTTTTCTCGCAGTTCATTTTAACAACTTCGCAGCCAAATTCTTTTAACATACCCGGGATAACATAAGCTCCCGCTCCGTTTACGCAATCTGCAACCACTTTAAATTTTCTTTTGGATATTGCATTCACATCTATAACTTTTAAATTCATCACTGCTTTAACGTGGTTCTTTACTCCATCATTGTAAGCTATTTTTTTCCCGACTTTGTCCCACTTACTTAATTCTTCGGTTGTTTTGTTAAGATTGTTTATCATTTCGTTATGTTCATCGGGGCTCATAAACTGCCCCGTGCTGTTCAATAATTTTAATGCGTTCCATTCGTTCGGATTATGACTTGCAGAAATTGCAATACCGCCGTTTGCTTTTAATTCCTTCACTACAAATTGTACTGTTGGAGTGGGGCAAATTCCTATATCAACAACATCTATTCCTTTTGCCATCAAAGTACCCGAAACAATATTCTCAATCATCTCGCCTGTAATCCTGGAATCTCTTCCAACAATTACTTTCCCCTTACCAATAAAATTTGCGTAAACATTTAAATATTTTATTAATGTTTGCGGATCCAATCCATCTCCTACAATTCCCCTTATTCCGGAGATGCTTACTACAAGTGTGCCCATATTACGCTCCAGCTATAAAATAAATATTTTCTATAATCGAATAATAATTACTGTAAAGATAAATATTTATTAAATGATTTATTGAGAGTATCTTTACTAGGAACAAAAATCCTGTTTTATGAAAAGAAAGATAAATACGATAAATAAACTACTTGCAGAGCATTTTGGGATTCCGCCAAGAAGTAAAAAGCTGCCGAACCCGCTGGATCTGTTAATTGCAACAATACTATCGCAAAATACAAATGATAAAAACTCTTACAAGGCGTTTAAAAATCTTAAAGAAAAATATAAAAAATGGGAAGATGTAGCCCGGCTCACTCAAACATCAATTGAAAAGTTAATAAAGGTTGCAGGATTAGGAAAGCAAAAATCATCATCAATTAAAAATCTTTTAAGCGGTTTATTAAAGAGAGATGGTAAGATCAGTTTAAACCATATTAAAAAATTAAATGATGTAGAGATATTAGATGAGTTAACATCTTACAACGGTATTGGAATTAAAACTGCAAGTTGTGTTTTGCTCTTTTCACTCGATAGGAACATTTGTCCCGTTGATACACACGTTCATCGTACATTGAACAGGGTTGGGCTGGTAAATACCTCTTCACCGGAAAAAACATTTTACAATTTAAATGGAAACATTCCTCCAAAAACTGCTCATCAATTTCATACAAACTTAATAAGGTTAGGAAGAGAAATTTGCAAAGCACAAAAACCGGGCTGCTCTATCTGTCCTCTTCAAAAGAAATGTACTTTCCCGGATAAAAATTTAGAGAAAGGTACCAGTTCTAAGGAAAATAGTTTTATGCTGCTGGATTCGATCAAATAAGAGAAATTTCAATTGGTTTTTAAATCCTCCAAAACTTCTTATATTTGCAAAATTGAGAAATGATTGTGCTTTTTGCTTCAAAAAATTAACACGGAATTATTTTAAATCAGGAGAATTTTAATGTCAGATAAGTTAGGATTACTTGGATACGACTACGCCGAATTTTATGTAGGTTCTGCAAAAATGTGGGCTTACTGGCATGCAAAAGCATTCGGGATGGATATTGTAGGATACCTTGGTCCTGAAACTGGGGTTAAAGGGAAAGTATCTTACTATCTCGAAAAGAATAATTTTCGTCTTGTAATTACTTCTGCAATAAATCCAAGCCGGTATGAAATTTCATCTTTTGTTGAAAAACACGGCGACGGAGTAAAACGCTGGTCGTTAAAAGTTAAGGATATAAAGTCTGCTTATGATGGTGCCGTCGAAAACGGTGCAATACCTTTGCGAAATCCTGAAAAATTTGAAGATGAGAACGGTTACATTGAAGAAGCTGCGATAAAACTTTATGATGATGCTGAAATAGTTTTTATTAACAGGCAAAATTACAAAGGCATTTTTAAACCCGGTTATGGCAAACCGATTCAGAATATTGAAATTAAAGCTGAAGAAACCGGATTGCAGGCGATAGACCACATTGTTGGTAATGTACGTACAAACGAAATGAACTTGTGGGCAAACTATCTTAATAAAAGTTTAAACTTTGAAACTTTTATAGATTTCGGTCCCGGTGATATATCCACTCAATATTCAGCTCTTCTTTCTAAAGTTGTAAGGTCAACCGATGGACCTGCAGTTAAAAATCCAATCAATGAACCGTATGAGGGACTAAAAAGATCTCAGATTGAAGAATACATTGATGAGTACCTTGGTTCAGGCATTCAGCACGTTGCTGTAATTACAAACGATATTATTAAAACAATTGCAGCCCTGCGCGCTAATGGTGTAGAATTCCTGACAGTGCCCGATACTTATTTTGATATGTTAAAAAAGAAGGGAATGATAGTTACCGAAGACATTGATGAACTGAAAAAATATGGCATCCTTTGCGACCTTGAAGGAGAGGGTTACCTGCTGCAGCTATTTACTAAACCAATTGGAGACAGACCAACTTTCTTTTATGAAATTATTCAAAGAAGAAAAGGTGCACAAGGATTTGGGCAGGGAAATTTTCAATCCTTATTCGAATCAATTGAAAGAGACCAGGCATTACGCGGAAGTTTAGATAAAGAAAAATAAATCAAACAACATACATTCATACCAACCTCTTAAATGCATTATTTAATAGATGTATGACTGTATGGTAAAATATTTAAATTTATAGTTAAAAATTTTAAGGAGGATTAAATGCCTTTTTATGTGAAGCTTGGTAAAGTCCCGCCAAAGCGGCATATAACTTTTTATAAAGAAGACGGAAAATCTTTATACAGGGAAGAATTATTCAGTACAAAAGGATTTTCAGGAATTTACTCGAATAAATATCATATTTATGCGCCAACAAAGGTTAAGAGGATAGGTGAACTTCCAAATGAAAAATTTACAGATTGGCCCGATGCACCACTGCAGTATTACCACTTCTTCACTACTAATAAGAAAACAAGTGGTAACTTTTTGTCATCCAGAAATGAGTTTTTAGTAAATGATAACTGTATCATATCTACTGCCAATCCTACAGAAGATGCGGATTTCTTTTTCAGGAATAGTTATGCTCACGAGTTAATATTTGTTCATAATGGCAAAGGTTTGTTTTTATCTGAGTATGGTACTCTTCCTTTTAAAGAGTGGGATTATATTATTGTTCCTAAAGGTACAACGTATCAAATTAAATTTGATGATTATAAAAATACAAAATTGATGATAGTCGAATCTTCCACCCCGTACGATATTCCAAGGCATTTTAGAAACGAGTACGGGCAGTTAACGGAAGATGCACCGTATTACGAAAGAGATTTTAAAGTACCTCGGTTTACTGAACCCGTTGATCAGCAGGCTGATTTTGAATTGATACTTAAAGTACGCGATAAATTTTTTAAGTATCAAATTCCTCATCATCCGTTTGATGTAGTTGGGTGGGACGGATTTTTGTATCCGTACACCTTTAATCTAGAAGAATATGCACCGAAAGTTGGTAAAATTCATCTTCCGCCGCCTGTGCACCTTGCATTTACAACCCGCGATTTTGTTGTGTGCAACTTTGTGCCGCGCTTATACGATTTTCATCCTGGGGCGATTCCCGCTCCATATTATCATTCCAATGTTGACAGCGATGAGGTGCTCTATTATGTTCACGGCGATTTTATGTCGCGCAAGGGAATTAAAGAAGGTTCAATAACCTTGCATCCAATGGGCATTCCTCACGGACCGCAGCCAGGAAAAACAGAAGCATCCATTGGGAAAAAAGAAACCGGGGAATATGCCGTAATGATAGATACATTCCAGCCATTAAGAGTTACAAAAAATGTTAAAGAAACGATGGTTGAAGATTATAACCAATCGTGGCTTGAAGATTAAATTATTCTAATATTGTAATTACTAAAATTTAAAATGTAACAAGGAATCAACGATGAAGTTAGTTTCATACACACTTAAGAAGAAAGACAGGTTAGGTCTTTATGTTGATGGTAAGATATACAACTTAATTGAATGTGCGGCGGGAATGGGAATCGAAATTCCAAAGACTATGAGAAGATTCCTACGGGGTGGAGAAGAGATGATGCAAAAGGCAAGAAAAGTAGAAGAAGTAATTAAAGAGAGGAAGATAACCTCCTTTGTTGATGAACCGAACTTAAAATTACTTGCGCCGGTTCCTAAACCAACTTCATGCAGAGATGGTTATGCATTCCGGCAGCATGTTGCAACTGCAAGAAGAAACCGCGGCGTGGAAATGATTCCTGAGTTCGATCAGTTCCCGGTTTTCTATTTTACAAATCATAATACTATTTATGGTGAAGGGGAAATTAGAGTTGAAGAAGATCATCTCCGGAAATTAGATTTTGAACTTGAAGCGTCTGTTGTAATTGGTAAAAGAGGAAGAAATATTTCAGCAAAAGATGCAGACTCATACATTGCCGGTTACATGATAATGAATGATCTATCTGCAAGAGTTCTGCAGATGGAAGAAATGAAATTGAACTTGGGTCCTGCAAAAGGGAAGGACTTCGCAACAATTATAGGTCCATGGCTTGTTACTCCCGATGAACTCGAAGAGTTTAAAGTTGAAACTCCGGCAGGTAATAAATATGATTTAAGAATGACTGCAAAACATAACGGCAAGCTTGTTTCCGATGGAAATATGAAAGATATGAACTGGACTTTTGCCGAAATTATTGAAAGAGCTTCCTACGGTGTTCGACTTCTTCCAGGTGATGTAATCGGTTCCGGTACCGTTGGAACCGGCTGTTACCTTGAACTGAATGGAACATGGGCTCTCGAAGCTAAAGAAAAAGGTGAAGAGTTCACACCAATCTGGATTAAGGACGGAGATGAAATGGAACTGGAAATAACCGGTTTAGGTGTGCTGAAAAACAAGTTTGTAAGGGCGAAAAAGGAAAGATCAATCTTAGCAAAGAAAAAGAATATATAATGCAGCACTTTGATCCAAAAGATTTATCAGTTCCGGAGGTTCATAAACTATTGCTGGGGGGCGTTGTTCCAAGACCTATTGCCCTGGTATCAACAATTTCTGAAAACGGTATTAATAATTTATCGCCTTTTTCTTTTTTCAATGCGTTTGGTGCAAATCCACCCCTTATTGCTTTCTCTCCAAATAGGCGTGGTAAAGACGGAAGTTTAAAAGATACATATAATAATCTGCTTGCTACTAAAGAATGTGTTGTGCAGGCTGTAACTTATGAAATGGTTGAACAGGTAAGTTTATCATCAACTGAATATCCTCCTGGTGTAGATGAATTTATTAAAAGTGGATTAACACCTATTGATTCGGAAATTGTAAAACCAAAACGTGTTAAAGAATCTCCTTTCCAGATGGAGTGTATCTTAAAAGAGATGAATAGTTACGGTCAGGAAGGGGGATCTGCAAACATGGCAATTTGCGAAGTTGTTAAGTTCCATGTTGCGAATGATATTCTTACAAACGGAATTATCGATCCGGTAAATATTGATTTGGTTGGCAGGATGTCTGCTAATTTTTATTCACGAGCTTCTTCGGGAGTTTTTGAAGTTAAAAAACCAATAGGTAAAAAGTGTATCGGTTATGATAAACTGCTGGATCATATAAAAAGTTCTGAAATTTATACAGCCAACAATCTTGCCAGGTTCGCTAATTCGGAAGAAATTCCTTCTGAACAGGATGTGGAGAATTTTATACGAGAACTTTTAGAAAATGATATTGAAACTTTTGAAGCAACTGTTGAATCGTTCGAAAAATTTCATAACGATAAAAACCATCAAAGTATGCTGAAAACTGCGATAATTTTAGAACTGAAAGATTCAGATCGGAAAAAAACTTTTATTGAATTATCGGCAAAGTGTGCACTTGAAAATTCGGATATCGGTTTTGCCTGGAAGGCAGCCCTTTACGCCGGGATAATTTAATTTTAATTTCTAACCTGCTACAATTTAATACTTACGCTATGGCAGAAAATAAAAAACCTCTCTGGATTCCGTCACAAGAGCGAATTGAAAACTCTAATATTCATTCATACATGAAATACATTCAGGAAGAGTATGATCTTTCATTTGATAATTATCAGAAGCTTTACAATTGGTCTGTAAAAGAGATTGAAAAATTCTGGGAATCTTTGTGGAGGTACTCCGGGTTAATTCATTCAAAGAGTTATGATGCAATTCTAGATGAACGAAAAATGCCCGGCGCAAAATGGTTTGGCGGAGCAAAATTAAATTTTGCTGAAAACCTTTTAAGATACAATGATAAGCACACAGCCATAATCAGCAGCAGGGAAGATAAGCCGGATGTTACTTTAACATATTCGCAACTTAATAAACTTGTGGCAGAATGCAGTGAAGGATTAAAAAAACTTGGCGTTAAGAATGGTGACAGGGTAGCAGGATTTGTAACAAATATTCCTGAAACAATAATTGCAATGTTAGCGGTTACAAGTCTTGGTGCAACCTGGACTTCGTGCTCCCCCGATTTTGGGATACAGGGTGTTTTAGATCGATTTGGACAGATAAAACCGAAAGTATTATTTGCAATTGAAAGCTATCAGTATAATGGAAAACATATAGATTGCAGGATTAAAATTGAGGAGATTGCTGAAAGAATTCCGGAAGTTCAAAACGTAGTTCTCATTCCCGAATTTAATGATTTTAGCGATAATTCATCTACTGAGAATAAATTTGATAAAGAGAAAGGTAAGCTCTTATATTTCAATGAAATACTTGATTATTCTTCAACCAAAATATCCTTTGAACAATCGCCATTCGATCACCCCGTTTACATAATGTATTCATCGGGAACTACCGGGCTGCCAAAGTGTATGGTGCACGGCGCAGGTGGGTTACTTTTGCAGCATTATAAAGAACAAGTTCTACATATAAATTTGAAAAGAGAGGATGTAATCACATATTTTACAACCTGCGGATGGATGATGTGGAACTGGTTAGTTAGTTCGCTTCAAGTGGGAGCAACAGTGTTTTTATACGATGGTAATCCTATGTACCCGGATCCGGGATATTTGTGGGAAAAAATTGAGGAAATTGGTATTACTGTATTTGGAACAAGTCCTAAATATCTTACATCCTGCCAAAAATCCGGTTTGATCCCAAATGAAAAATTTAATATTTCATCTTTGCAAACCATTCTTTCAACAGGTTCACCCCTTACAGAAGAAAATTTTTACTGGGTTTACAAAAATGTTAAAGAGGATTTACAGCTTTCCTCAATTTCCGGAGGAACAGATATTGTTTCCTGCTTTATGCTGGGCAATCCTATACTTCCTGTTTTTTCTGAAGAAATACAATGCCGGGGATTAGGAATGAAAGTGGAATCTTTTAATGAAGAGGGTGAATGTGTGAAAGAAGGAAAAGGGGAATTGGTTTGTACTGAACCTTTTCCTGCTATGCCAATATATTTTTGGAATGATAAGAATGATGAAAAATATAAGGACGCCTATTTTGATAAATATCCGGAGATTTGGGCTCATGGAGATTTCATAAAGATAACTGACTCCGGTGGAGTTGTAGTTTATGGAAGATCGGATGCAACGTTAAACCCGGGTGGTGTAAGAATTGGCACAGCCGAAATTTACAGGATTGTTGAAGCAATGGACGAAATAACTGACAGCGTTGTTGTCGGCAAAAAAAAGAATGGCGATGTTGAAGTTCTTCTTTTTGTGGTGCTTAAAGAAGGCATAAAACTTGAAAAGAAATTAACTGAACAAATAAAATTGAACATAAGAAATAAAGCAACTCCACGGCATATACCATCAGGTATTTACCAGGTGGATGATATTCCGCGCACAATCAGTGGAAAAAAGGTAGAAATTGCTGTTACTAAAACTGTTAACGGAGAATCAGTTGATAATAAAGATGCCCTGGCAAACCCGGATTCTCTTAATCAATTTGAGAAATACCGCCGATATGTTATTAATTGATAAAAAAAAGTGAAGAGCTGAATATGGAAAATTTTTCTACTACAATTATTAACGATATCATTGTTGAATCAGTTATGGTTAAGAGGGCTACCAGGAAGGAAGCTGAAGAATTTAAGATAAGGATGCAGAAACATATTGATGATGGTTTCAGGAAAATGATTGTTGATTTAGTGAAATGTGAATTTGTTGATTCAACATTTTTATCAGCATTACTGGTTATTTTAAAATCTTTATTAGCCGATGGACGAATTCTTAAACTGGTTTCAACTCCGCAGGAAGTAGATTCGATCCTGGAATTTACAGGAATGAAAAAAGTGTTCGCGGTATATACAAATAAGGAAGAGGCGATTCAAAGTTTCAAATAAAAAATGATTTCACTTTTGTGAAGATTAAAAAAGATCTGCTTAAAAAATGAGCAAATCTTTTTTGTATCATTACATAAGGTAAAAGTTAATCTTTTTCTTTTCCAAAAAACTCAATGCAAATTGATTCGTTCAGCATTCCGGGCATTCCCATATTACCCAATTACATTTTTTCCCCTCTGGTTAAGATTTTTTCCAATAAAATATTAAAACCATAACCGATATCGATTTGGAACTGCCTCATCTTCAATTCTATTGTCTGTTGACCTGGTATTTCCATCGGATTTGGTACTGCAACACTTCCCTGTAAATTTGTTATAGCATATGTTGATTAAGTGAAAATAATTTGTGCGCCTGCAGATTTTTCATAAAATTCCCCAACAGAAATTATATCTTCAACCTGTGGGCAGAAATCATCTTTAGTTAAATGGAACATATCAACAGTAGCTTTGCAGGCGTATAGCTGTCCACCTGAATCGTGGATCAGTTCGATAAATTCACGAACAGGGGGCATATCAATTTTTTCCATTTCTTTTTTAATCATTATTGTAGCAAATCTAGACATACCGGGAATTGCACCTAACCAGGTAGGCATTTTAAGACCGCCTGGCATTCTCATTGCAGAGTTACCTACGGTAGTAACACTTAATTTATCCATACGCTTATCTATTATTGCATCCATTCCGAAAAATGTAAAAAATAAGGTAGCTTCAATACCTTCCATCCTAGCCCCATTAGCCATAATTAAACCGGGATATATTCCTTCGAGTGAACCATGTGATATAACGATTGAAACTTTTTCAATTGGCTCAACCATAATAATTCTCCTTTAATAAAATTTTATTTCTGATTATATACATCCTTTAGGTTTTGGTAAGCCGGCAATTTTTGCTGCTTTTTTTGCAGGACCTTTTGGAAACAGTTTATATAATTCTTTTGTTTCAACGCCACTTTCCTTTATTAATTTACGGATAGAAGGTGCGTCTCCTTTTGCTTGGTATTCGTTACGCATAAAATCAATAACAATCCAATGACGATCAGT